>JASBTH010000545.1 GCA_030148525.1 Saprospiraceae bacterium
TTGTACATATCGCCCCAGAGTGGTTGATGGTCACACCACAGCCGGTTGATGCCAAAGGATGCATTGGTAGCAACTACGAAAGCTCCCCTTTGGCCATAACTCGTATTGTATTGAGTCCGCTGATCGATAATGTATTCGTAGGCGGCAATGATCTCACTAATGGTACGGGCTTCGAGGACCATGAGCTTGACCGCCCAATTGATGCCCGTAACCCCGATCTGGTTGTTACCTGCGGCTCCGATAATGCCGGCCACTGAGTGTCCGTGGGGATCGGCAATGTGTTCGGGACTGTCTTCGATAAAGTTCCATCCCAGGTAGTCATCCACGTAGCCGTTTTCGTCATTGTCAATGCCATCACCCGGCGTTTCAGCGTGGTTACGCCATACGTTTGGAAACAGGTCTTCGTGATAAATATCAAAGCCCGTATCCAGAATGGCTACCACAATGGTGTCGCCATTGGCACTCAGGCCACCCGTCGTGTGATTCCACACCTCGGAGATGCCGATGCGTTTCAGCCCCCATTGTGCCTCGTATTCAGGGTCATTCGGATCGGTACGCGACTGTACGTAATAGTCAAAATTGGCCGTTTCGACTTGCGGGTTATCCATTAGCTCGCCCATGAGGACATCACTCGATACACTATTGGTATCGAATTTCATCAGGTGGATATTACCCGACCGGCTCAGTCGACGGTCGACCCATACGCCGCCACCAGCCCTCGACTGAGTCGCGAATTTGGCGATGAACGTATGAGATTCAACGGCTGGTCTGAGCTTTACCAATACTTGTCCGTTTACCCGTTTGGCCTGGGTATTCTGTGCCATCACCGCCAGTCCTGCCAGGGTGAATAGGCTTAACATCAGTAGCTTTTTGAGCATAGTAGGTTTAATTTTTCGATGAGTACGGGCCACTCGGAAGTGACCAGTACGGGGTGTACTTACCAATTGTGCCCGCGGCAATTACCGGTGCGTCGGTTTTTGCCGGAAGGCATAACCTGACCCGCAGGCTACACCAGATAGGTATAGCTTCCGTCAGGACTACTTGCTCTGTAGATCAACTTTTATAAGGTCCACGGTTCACGGTCCACGGTTCACGGTTCACGGTCCACGGTTCACGGTCCACGGTTCACGGTTCACGGTCCACGGTTCACGGTTCACGGTTCACGGTTCGGAGCTTAGCCTCAACCTCAACCTCAACCTTCCCTGCCCGCCGCAACAAAGTGAAGGAGGGAACCTCTGCCTGGTGCAGCCGGGAATCCTGACCCTTGCTCCGCAAAGTCAGTGCTTAAAGCGTTACATGCTTAGACCTTAAAGATGGGTTAGACGCTACTGTAAAGTTGTTTGCGTTATCTTGGGTAGGAAACTATCAGCAAGAACTTTGCCAATTTGCTTTTTCAGGGAGCTTTCGCCAAAAAAAATCAGGAACTAGTAAGTTGGCGATGAAGCTGCGCAAAGTAGTCGGGAGAAGAATGCAATCGGCTTCCGTACCAGGAGAAAGCCATGCCATCGACTAAAACTATCTGGCTTTCGGGAAAACGTTGGCGCCAATTGTTTAGGTGTTTCTCTTTGAAAGGGAAAGGTTCACTGGAAAGAAGGATTGCTTCTGGTTGTTGCTCCAACACTTGGGCTTCGGTTACCTCGGGATAGCGGTCAAGATGGGCAAAAATATTTCGGAATCCGGCCCGCTCCATGAGGTGATTGATGAAGGTATGCCCTCCCGCGACCATGAGAGGTTTAGCCCAGATGAAGTAGGCGGCCGTGACCGGGATTCCCGGACGCTGCTTTTCCCAGTTGTCGAATTTCTGGCGAATATCCTGGATCAGGGAAAGGGCCTGGTCGCTTCGCCGGCAAACCTCGCCCACCTGACGGATCATCATCAGGGCATCTTTGAGGGCCTGTATGTCACTGATCCAAACGGGGTATTGCCGTTCCAGGTGCATAATATCGCTCCGGTCATTTTCCTCCTTATTGGCCAGGATAAGGTCTGGCTGCAAGTCCGCGATGCGGTCGAAGTGTACCTGCTTGGTCCCACCCACCCGGGTTTTGGACCGGAACCAGGATTCCGGTTCCACGCAAAACTTGGTGATACCCACAACCTCTTTTTCCAATCCCAGGCTGTACAGTAGTTCCGTCTGGCTTGGTACCAGACTCACAATTCGCCGGGGCGGAAAATCGAGGGTTACACTACGATTCATTTGGTCGGTAAAGGAACGTTGCATGGTGTAAGCTTAGCTGTGAAAATCAAGAAAGGCATCGAGCACTGCCTGCGGCGCTTCGATCTGAGGGTAATGCCCCACACCTTTTATATACACAATGTCTGCGTCGGGCCGAAGGTTGGCATAGTGCTCGGCCAGGTGCCGCCCCGAGATGGGATCCTCCGGTCCATTGATGAGCCGGATAGGGTAGGGGCTGTCGAGCAATGGCGGGACCCAACGGTGACGTTGCTCAACGCGCTCCTCCATATACCGCAGTAGGGCCGGAACACAGCGCTTCCCCCGGTTGCATTGTAAAAGGTACCAGAAGGAGTCAACCTCCGTACTGGCCATACCCGGTGCCAATCCCAACTTGCGGTGGGAAAACCGTGCAACAAAAGCAATGTGGGGCCATTAGCCGGCCCCTCCCGCACGAAGATACGATAGCCACCGATCTCGCGAATCTCCCCCGACGATTTCCATTCCTGGGTACTCATTTAGGGCTTTTTAAAAGGGTAAGGGGGTACCCTCCGTTTTGGTGTAGGCACCAAAGAGTTCCTGCAGCATATCCAGTACACTGTTTTCGCCTCCCCGGATCTGGCGGCCGTCGATCTCTTACACCTTTGTCAACTCGCACATAGTTCCGGTCGTGAAGATCTAATCGGCTGTTTAGTATTCGGTGATGGATTAATTACCCTCCTGATAGGTGATATTGT
>JASBTH010000551.1 GCA_030148525.1 Saprospiraceae bacterium
ATCAATGACTGCGCGCAGAGGGGGTAACCGTAGTTTATTCTCCTGTTCTATGGGGACCCCCGGCGCTACATCCCGGGGTTCGGCGGTCGTCGGTACCGGCCCGAATTGTGCCTGCGTTTGGCTCCACAGTAGTAGCATAAAAACACTGATCATTAGTTCTTTCATGGGATTATCATTTTTCTGTGGTGCGAAGTCTACTACACATTTTCCTTTTGCAACAGGGCGGGCACCGTCCGCAGGATGATCTTGATGTCCATCCATAGACTAAAGTTGCGCGCATACTCGACATCGAGCTGCTTGCGCTCTTCGGGTGACATGTCCGTGGCCTGGGCTCTTTTTTCGACCTGCCACAATCCGGTCAGTCCCGCGGGGGCCATGAACCGCTCGGCCCACTGATCGGTGGTCAGGGCCTCCGCTTCGTACATGGGCAAGGGGCGATTACCAACGACCGACATGTCACCCTTGAGTATATTGAAAAGCTGGGGTAATTCGTCGATACTGGTATTGCGAATAAAATGTCCCACCTTGGTTATCCGGGGATCATTACTCATTTTAAAAAAGGAAGCCTCCTGTTTTTTCCGCTTTTCATGCAGGTAGGTCGATTCCGTAATCGGCCCCTCCTCACCGATCAGGAAGGGTTCATCATCATCCACAGGTAATTCTTCCTGGTGCGTTTTTCCGCTCGCATCTTTAATGTATTGATTGTCTTTTTGCAGTTTGTCCACCATTTTGTCTGCACCTACGTACATCGACCGGAATTTGTAAAAGTCAAAAACCTGATAATTCATACCCACGCGTTCAGCGGCATAAAAAATGGGGCCTTTTGACTCCAGGCGGATCAGTGCGGCAATCAACAGAAATAAGGGCGACAGGCATAGCAGAGCCAGGCCGGCAAAGAGTATGTCAAAAGTTCGCTTCCAAAATGGCAGCTTAAAAGGCTGCATATCCTCTTGCTCATCCGTGGAGCTCTGCAAGTGGGCTACCTTTCCACGGGTTGTTATCTTTTTCATAATACTAAGTATATCAGGGCTACGAACGACGTAACCAAAAAAACGGGCAGAACTCGGACGGTTTCAGGCTATGTTGGCAGGAACGCTTTTGGTCAGAACGCTGGGAAAAACATATAGGGGGAAAGAAGACTGAGAATCGTATTTTTAGGCGGAATACTGATTGGCCTGGAGCAGGTTGTCGATACGGATTTCTAATTCGGCCGGATTAAAGGGTTTGACCATATAATCCACTGCTCCACTCTTCATGAGCTTAACTCGCTCTGTGCTTTTGTCATTCCCGGAAAGAATGATGACTGGTATATGCTGCCATTTCTCACTGGCTTTAATCCGTTCCACCAGCATTTGTCCATCCAGCCCCGGCATCATCAGATCACTGACGATCACATCCGGATAGTAGCCGTTTTGCAGCAGCTCGAGTGCTTCCTCTCCATTTTCTGCGGTCACCACCTCGTGACGTTTTGATAAATACATCTTTACGAAACGACGGAACGTATGTGCGTCGTCTACGAATAAAATCTTGTTTCCCATGCGTATGTTTATTTAAATAGAACGTTTACCGATACAATACGAAAACGATGGAGTTGGGTTACCTACATCCCAACAAGGTGTTTTCAATGTAGGGCAAAAATACAGGAATTGCACCTAATGCCACGACAAATTTCCGAGAAAACGGTAGTTTACAGCAGAGAATGGCACTAAACGAGCAGGAAACGGGGTCTAAGAGAAAAAATAAACTATAGACCTTCTCTTACAAGATCAAGCTAAAGCATTTACTTATCCTATTTATTTTCCGCAGCCGGTACCGGGGGTGGGCCTTCCGGCAAAATGGCTTCGTAGGTCTTATTCTCCATACGACGATCGAATTCGCTTCGGATATCCTCTACTAATTGAGGGTCGCTGTACAGGTCTACCATCGTCATGGCCAGGGCTTTGGCAGCGTGCACCAACCCTTTGTGGCCGATCGACATGCCGCCGCAGGCTACCACGGCCCAGGAATGCCAGGGCGTACCCACCGGAGCCGTAGTCACTCCCAAACGAATTTCGGGAACCAGCCAGCTTACATCCCCCACGTCGGAGGAAGCGCCCATTGGATGCTCCAGGGTCTCTTCCAGCGGTTGCAGCGTGCCGTCAATACCTTTGCGCGGGGCTCCGGTAGCATCCTGAATACCGTAGGCAAAGGCGACTTCTTCGTCAGTATAGGTAATGGGGCCCAATAGCTCGAGATTTTTGTGCAGGGCCATGCCGCCGGTGCGATTGACGATCACTTCGTGCAAGCCCGAGACCAGGGTGATTTCGTAATCTACATTGGCCATGAGGGCCGCCCCTTTCGCAATCTCCCTGGTGCGTTCGTAGACCTCCAACATGGTTTCCGTTTTGGAGTCGCGCACGCGCGTCCAGATCTTGGCATAATCGGGGACTACGTTTACCACGTCCCCACCGTGCATGATCTGGTAGTGGATGCGGACCTGGGGCCTAACGTGCTCCCGCAAATAATTCAGCCCGGTGGTAAAGAACTCCAACCCATCCACTGCAGATCGGCCATTCCAGGGGTCGAGGGAGGCGTGAGCTGCCTGTCCTCTGAACTCGACAATGTAGTCGACCAACGCTTTGGAGCTTTGCATCTCCGCTTTGGTTTCCGCACTGGGATGCCAGTCGAGGCAAACATCCAGATCGTCGAATAGTCCGGCACGGGCGAAGTACAGTTTCCCGAAGTATTTTTCTTCGGCCGGTGTGCCGTAAAAGCGAACCGTCCCCTGCAGGGTGCCATCGGCAATGAGCTCTTTGATAGCGACTGCTGCTCCCAGGCTACCCGGACCAAACATATTGTGCCCGCAACCGTGGCCAGCAGCTCCTTCTTCCAGAGGCTGTTTGTCGGGGGTGGTTTTTTGCGAAAGCCCGGGTAAGGCATCAAACTCTCCCAAGATACCGATGACCGGTTTTCCGGAGCCGTAGGTGGCCGTAAAGGCGGTGGGCATGCCGGCAACGCCCATTTCTACAGTCATACCGTTTTCACGGGCGTAGTCGGCAAGGATTTTAGCAGACTCAGTTTCAGCGAGAGCTACCTCGGCCAGAGCCCAAATATCATCACTCATCTGGATAAGCGATGCTTTTTGGTTTTCGATGGAGCTGATCACCGCCCTTTTGGCGGGAGATGGTTGTTGTGCACAAAGAATCAGGGAGAGACAGAGTACTCCCAGAGAAAGGGTTAATTTTTTCATAGCTAATCCTGTTTCCCGGGAAGATATTGATTATGTACCCAAATACCATGCGTTCAAACGGGAATGTAATGCAACCCTAACCCATTTTTTTCCCTACTTTTAGGCCCGCAAAACCAGCAGGATATGATACTGAGCGATACTATGATCCTAGAGGCGATCGAAACCGGCGACATCGTTATTGAACCTTTCAACCGGGATCGCCTGGGCACCAATTCCTACGACGTCCACCTGGGGAAAACCCTGGCGATTTACAAGGATCACATACTGGATGCTCGTCGCCATAACCCTATTGAATACCTCGAGATCCCCGAAACCGGATTCATCCTGCACCCCAACACCCTCTACCTCGGAGTGACCGAGGAGTATACCGAAAGCCACCACGCCGTACCCTTTCTGGAAGGCAAATCAAGTGTTGGCCGATTGGGGATCGACATTCACGCAACGGCCGGTAAGGGAGACGTCGGGTTCTGCAATACCTGGACGCTGGAGATATCCTGCACCCATCCGGTGCGCGTCTATGCCGGCATGCCGATTGGCCAGTTGATCTACTTCCAGGTGCACGGAGATATCGAACGGTACTACAACAAAAAGAAAGACGCCAAATACAATACCCGTACCGATAAGCCAGTGGAAAGTATGATGTGGAAGAATAAGTTTTGAGATATTTCGCATGGCAATCCGGATAATAATCCCTGATTCCCTTTCCTGCCATTCTTCAGGCAACCACTAATATACCGCTTCCGAAAAGGTTTGGGCTTTGCCAAACCTTTTCACGCGAGTATATACTCGACTCGAAGTGGTTTGGAGTCCCAAACCACTTCATTGTCGGTATAACTGTCTGATTTCTTGCATGGAGTTGGTTGTTTCCGTCTAACAATTAACAGACGCAATTGAATTGCGCCTCCGGTGTTCCGATTTACCAGGATACGGAGTATATTTAGGATTGTACGCTAATGACTCTAATTCCAAAAACCGATGACCTCCCTTTTTACTAAACACAACGCGCTGGCCGTATTTGTCTTTTTGTTATCCGCACCGTATTGCCTGGGCCAGGTTCTGGATTCCACCTTTAATCCGTTGATCACTACACCGGCTACTGTTTCCGGGCTAATCGCCGATACCGATGGCACTATTCTGGTGACCGGCAACTTTCAATTTGTCAATGGAAGGCGCTGCGATCGCATTGTCCGGTTAAACACGGATGGCACCCGGGTTTCCAGCTTTTCGGCAACCATTCAAGACACTATAATTACCACCCTGTCCCTCCAGGACGATGGCAAAATCCTGCTGGGCGGCTTCCTGCCGGAAACCGAAGATGAAGACGAACGCGGCGTCGTTTTGCGCCTGATGCCCGATGGTAAGGTCGACCCCTCCTTTCGTCCCGGCCTTTTCAACGATCGGGTCCAACAAATCAAACAGTTAAACGAACAGAACATTCTGGTCGGCGGGCTTTTCTCCGAGCATGCGGGCGTTCAGGGGAGCGGACTGGTAGTGCTCGCCCCCGATGGCAGCCTGCGTCAGGTCATCCAGTTGGAACCAATTGACAGTCGCGATATAACGGACATTTACCAAATTGAGACCCTTCCCGACGGCAGCGGTTTTTACGCAAGTGGTAACCGTGGCTTTGATGCCATTTTACATCGATTTGATGCCGACGCTACCATCGACTCTGCCTTTGCCCTCAACACCATCTTCGAGAACGGGGACTTCATGACCTCTATCCAGGATATAAAGCTCGATGGTACCGACGGGCTGTGGTTCGCCTCCTTTACCTGGCAGTTCGATCCACAGTTGGTTCGGGTAGACAACCAGGGCTCCATTGTGGAACGTTGGTCTATACCCAACCCTCAGGATCTGGCACTCCTGCCGGATGGCACTCCGCTGGTGGCTACGGTAGTCGAAGGGCAACCCGATGCCTTCCGAATACAAGACAATCAATTGGTTCCCTTTGCGCCGGGTCCTGCCGCCGATGAGTTTGTACTCCATTTGCTGCCCTTACCCGATGGTTCCCTGATCGCCGCCGGGCGATTCAGCTTTTTCAAGGGTTTCCCTTTTGAATCCATTATGCGGATTGATCCCGGCGGGCAACCCGACCTGACGTTTTTCACCCGCCTGCAGCGCTCGGGCGTAGTGCGGGAAGTGCGCCGACTACCCGACAACCGGATTCTGATCGGCGGGCTTTTTACGCAAGTAAACCAGAAAGAGGCCATTCATCTGGCAATGCTAATGCCCGATGGCACCCTCGATCCATCCTTTGCCCGCAATGTTGTGCCCCGCGAACACTCCGTCAATGACCTCTTCCTGGAAGAGAACGGGCACATACTGGTAGCCACCGACGGGCGACGCCTAAACGAAGAACCCTATTTCCCGATTCTCCGTTTATTGCCGGATGGCACCCCGGATCCTGCCTTTGCCCCCGGTCTGGATTCGGTAACGCTGGGTGATGTAAATGGCGTGGTTGCTACCCCCAGGGATTCGGCAATTATTGGATACGGTACGTATTCATTCACCCGTAATGGTGACCGTTTTAGCCGTATTGCCCGGTTCAGTTATACCGGAGAATTAGATACCTTTTTCTCCGAACGCGTTGCGGCCAATGAAGTGAATGACATATTTGTCTACCCCAATGGCCGGTTATTGATCGGGGGAGAGCGTATCCGCATCGGCGGAGGTGCCGCCCAATCAGTCATTCGCATATTTCCGAATGGCACAATCGACTCCAGCTTTTTACCGGAAGTAGACCCCGACAGTGAGGTCTACGAGGTATTCGAACTTTTAAGCACCAAACTGGTGGTAACGGGCCGGCTATTCGGCTTGGGTGAATACTCTTCCCTGTTCCGCTTGTTCCCGGACGGACGGATTGACCGTACCTTTGACTGGATTCCCGATAACCCGGATAGCCCCCCCGCCACCTGGCCCCGGTCCCTGATTCCCCAGGGGCGTGACAGCTTCCTGTTGAGCAATCGCCCGGGAGAACCCGGTGCCTTATTTTTACAGATGGACCGTTTCGGTATCCTCAGCGAAGCCTTTAATACCGACTTTGCATCTTACACGGGTGATATCGTGCTGGAGAATGATTCCACCATGATACTGGGAGGTAGCTTTATTGCACCGTCCGGCGGTGCGTCTTTACTCCGCATTTTCCTGAATCAGGATCCACCCGAAGATCCATCCACCAGTACCCGGGATATTCGGATCTTACCAGCTTCCGTTTATCCCAACCCTTCATCCGGCGGCGCAGTTTGGGTACGTACCCCGGAGCACTGGCAAGGCCCGGTGCAAGTCATCGCCTATTTGCCAACCGGGCAAATAGTGGCACAGACATCGATCGATGCCGGCTTGGATCAGCTATGGCTTTCGCCAAAAGCGGAAGGGCTGGTTTTTCTGCGTTTGCGGCAGGGTCAGGAAGAGGCGCGGGCAGTGGTCGTTTTCAATAGACAGAAATAGTTGGAGTTTTTCAAAAAAACTAGACAAGTAGGTTAGGGCCCGGCGAAGAATAAGGTCCCCAGTTGATACGGCAATCTTTCTCCGGCCCCATAGCCTGAACCTAAACCTCATATCTGAGCCTCCATCTTTCTAATAATTGAAATTTTTCTTTTCGCTATTGCGAATATCATCTCTGCTTTCGTATTTTAAAAGCTCCAATTACCCAAAACCCACCCTAATGAAATTCCTTTTGGTGCCCCTGTTATGCCTGGTCACACTTGGCATCTATGGCCAATCCGGTGAAACTCAGGAAGCTTACGTTTATCGGCATTACGCTACTCAAGAATACCACCAGCAGCTCAAAGAGCAATTCCCGCATCTCAAAAACCGATATGCCCGGGTCGATCTAATGGCCCGATCGGAAGCTAGCAAAATCACACCCACTGAGTTTACCATCCCTATAGTTGTTCACATTATCCACGGTCCGCAGCGGCAGCCACCAACTCGAAAACAGGTTGCTCAACAGCTTGCTATGCTGAACCAAGATTTTGCCCGGGAGCGGGAGATACACCACCGGGCTGATACGGCAAAATCCCTCAACTACCGCGATCGGTCTTCCAAAATGGAGCTGTCATTCTGTTTCCCGCGTAAGGACACCAGCGGTGCAGAACTGCAGGAAGTTCCAATCTATTACCATACCAGCGATTCCAAGGTTTTTCCAGTTGGTAATCATATGAAGTTTTCCGCCCGGGGTGGAGCGACGGCCTGGAATCCAGATTCTTTTCTCAATATCTGGATTGTTGATCTGGCCCGAAATGAAGCTGGGTTTGCCCAAATGCCTGGCGGCCCCAAATCGACTGATGGCATTGTGATCGACTTTGATTTCTTCGGCGGCACTACCGATAATTACCCTTATGATAGAGGAAAAACCCTCACCCACCTGGTCGGAAGTTACCTGGGGCTCTACGAGTTATGGAGTGAGTATAACCGCTGTGCGGATGATGGGGTAGCAGATACCCCTATCCACAACGACCCGAATCGCAATTCATCGCGCTTTCGCCACGTCTCCACCTGTGATGGCCATCCGATTGAAATGACCATGAACTACATGGATAACACCGTAGACCGTAAACTCTACATGTTCACCCTGGGTCAGAAACGGCGGATTCATGCCATGTTGCAGGAGAATGG
The DNA here is from genome assembly GCA_030148525.1 of Saprospiraceae bacterium. Classification (GTDB taxonomy): domain Bacteria; phylum Bacteroidota; class Bacteroidia; order Chitinophagales; family Saprospiraceae; genus DT-110. The sequence goes on from JASBTH010000551.1 coordinate 7,847, forward strand.
CCCGCGACACTCGCTTACCCTTAATCCGTCTCTTTGCTGGTCAACTCCGCAAAAAACTCAAATAGCCGACATACTCGACAGGGAAACCCAGCCTGCAAAACCTTTTGATGTGCTGATTTATCCAAATCCGGTGGAAGATCGAATGACCCTGGAGCTTCGCAGTGAGCAAAACAGAGAAGTAGACCTGGTGGTGTATGATGACCTTGGCCGAATCCTATTCCAACAAGAAGCCCTACAAATCCAGGGCTTTCACCAAATACCTATCGCTACCGAGAGTTGGTCCCCCGGAATCTACAGGCTCGTTATTAAAGGACAGGACCGGCCCTATCAAACCACCTTTGTCAAAGTAAACCGCTAACCTGAAATCCCATTGTACCATGAAAGGCATTACCCGCTTTCTGGCCATTCTATTCGTTTGTCTATCACCCGTTTTGAGTGTCGCTCAACCAGTCAATTCTGTGATCGGGGATGTACAACCGGCTTCACCGGAAGTAGCTGCCCTGGCCCGGTTTTCTGAAATACCGGTTAGTACTTTCACTGGTGCAGCTTCGGTGAGTATTCCCATCCATGTTCTTCGCGAAGGCCCCCTTGAGGTTCCTATTTCCTTGAATCATCATAATGGCGGTGTGCGGGTCGGAGAAACCGCCAGTTGGATCGGTCTGGGCTGGAGCATGAGTGGTGGAGGGGTAATTTCGCGCACCATTCTGGGCCTGCCCGATAATAATAGCCAGGGTATTTTAAATCAGAACACTAATTATTCCGATCCCCTCACTCGCTCCGAAGTTGGTGAAGGGTCGGTGGATGGTGAGCCCGATTTGTTTTCGTTCCATTTTCCGGGAGGCTCCGGCAAATTCATCTTTGATGGGGACCATCTGACCGTGTTACAGTTCCCGTATTCCAATATGCGCATCACGGTGGATAGCGAAGATCTCAATGAGTTCGTGATTACCACTACGGATGGTACCCGCTATATTTTTGGCTCCATCACCAGTAGTGATTATCATGGGTTCATTCAGACTGCATCCGAGCAAACAACGGCAAGCGCCATCTTACGCAGTACAGGCAGATCCATAACCGAATGGTATTTGCGCCGCATTGAAAGTTTTGATGGCCGCTATGCTATTGAATATACCTACCGGGACGAGACTTACACAGCCATTGCACCCAGCAGCCAGGAATGGAGTGAAATATACGGAGCTGGCCCGACCGGAGGTTTTGAAGGAGACCGGGACTACCGGGGCAATTTTGAAGTACTTCCAGAAATTCCGGGACGAACGGATGAAGGGGTTTACGGAACTGTCAGCCAGTATGAGGTAAAAAAATGTGCCACAATTACTACCTCTACCACCAAGGTTACTTTTGTAAAAGGAGATACCCGACGTAAGGACTTGGATAACTACAATTACAGTGAGAGTACGCTGGATAGTACCGGCACACCTCTTTACAAACCAGATGCCTACCGGCTTAAGAAAATCCGGATCGAGCCAATCTCAGGAGCATATTTCTGTAAGGCTTTTGATTTATCGCATGGCTACTTTACCTATGGTGAAAATCCGGCATACACCTTTGATCAGCGTTTGTTGCTCCGCTCGGTGCGGGAGGTCACCTGTAATAGTCAGGCAGTTAACATCCCACCCTATACGTTCAGTTATTACCGCCGCCCCGGTGAGAGCTATGATTTCATTCCCTGGCGACTGAGTAAGGCCCAGGATGCCTGGGGGTATTATAATGGAGCTGAGGGTAATGAGAACAAGGTGTATATGATCCCCTACACCACCCTTTCGGTATATGCCGATCAGACCCAGATAGTGAAGTCTTTCGGTGGGGCTAGTCGGGTCGTACGACCTGATTCGGCTAAATACGGAGCTTTGCGCAAAGTAACCTATCCGGAAGGCGGCTGGACCATCCTGGATATGGAAGGTCATTCTACGAATACCATTGAGGAGGATATAGACTTCGTTACCGGCAGGGCGATTCCAAGTCTTGAAACCATGGTTTCCTGTGTAGACAGTATGACCTGTTGTCCTGGCGCTACCGAAATCGATAGTGTGTATACCGGCATTCAGTTTGAGCAAGTAATGATCGATAGCGGATACTGGACCCTGCGGCTTTTTGATATTGGCTGTCCGGATGATGGCGGGGATCCCTGGCTTGGCCGGGCATTTATCAAGATTGAAGATGCCGTTGATTCCACTAATTACAGTGAGCTGCTGGAATTTGAATCAACCATTACGGATTCCATCACCTTTGCGATCGACTCCCTGTTTCCGGGCCTGGACACGTCTACCACCTACAATATCACCGTAACTTCGGTTTTAGGTCTGGCCGAAGTGGAATATCGGCAAGCCAAAATCATTCAAACCAATGTAGAAACCGATGTCGGTGGTCTTCGCCTCAAACGCAGCCTGGTGTATAACAGTGATGGTAGTCTGGCACGCGAAAAAAGGTACCGCTATACCGAGCCGGGGGATACTACAGCGTCGACTGGTGTGCTGTACATCAAACCGGATTTTGGAGCGGTTATCAATGTTAGTGATACCTTTAGC
>JASBTH010000566.1 GCA_030148525.1 Saprospiraceae bacterium
AGCTCAAAAAAGGCTTTGTGAGAACCAAATTCTAGACATTTTCGCCATCAAAAACAAATCCCAAACACGCTCTAAGGCTTTTGGTATTCGTTGCGGATGGCCCAGCGTACCAACTCCGGCGTAGATACACAACCCGTTTTATCACGAAGGTTTTTAAGGTGATAATCAATGCCTTTGATGGAGATACCAAATGTAGCGGCAAGCCCCTGGCGGTCCATTTTGCCGATGATCTTAAGGATCTCTTTTTCGCGATTGGTAAATTCGTTCTCTGGATTGAGTTCGGGTGCCCCGTCTTTTTTACTTTCCTGAGTCTTCGCATTGTTGACGAGTGCTTCGGTAGCGTAATCCGGTAGTCTTCGCTCCCCATTATGCGCTTTGCGCAGGGTCTCGAAAATAGTGGCGGAATTTTCCCCTTTGAGTAAGTAACCAAAAGCGCCGTTGGTCAGGTATTTTACAATCAGGGTGGGATCATTCTCCATAGTCAGAACGATCACCTTTAGATCCGGAAAATCCTCTTGAATATGGTGTAAGGTTTTCATACCATCCATGGTAGGCATACCGTGGTCCAGCAGTACCACGTCCGCGCCTTGTTCGGCTAACTGCTTGAGCAGGCTTGCGCCATCGCCGGCACTGATCACGATGTCGAGTCCGTCGGCTTTCGCAAAAAGCATTTCCAGCCCCTCCCGGACAACCGGGTGATCCTCGGCCAGGGCAACTCTAATGGTTTGGGACATGTTCGTTTTTTTTGTGTGATGCGGAGGGTATCGGAATGCACAGGTGTACCTGGAAGCCTTCATTGGGTGCAGTGTGGGCTTCAAAGTGTCCATCCAGGAAAGCGACCCGTGAGGCCATGCTTTTAAAGCCGTAACTATCCGGGCGACCTTCCTTTCTCAGGATGTCTGGGTCAAATCCAGGGCCGTCTTCCCGGTAATGGATCTTGAGTTGGCTTTCGCCAAAAAGGATATGCAGGTTCAGATTTCTGGCTTCACTGTGCTTAATGGTATTATTGATCAGTTCCTGGATAATACGGAAAACGGCTTTTTCCTTGTCTGTGTCAATGCGTCGCTCTTGCTCAACGTGCAGATGGACGTTTATGTCTTTTATCGACTCCAGTTTGTAGATCATTCCCCGGATGGCGGGTAGTAATCCCCCCTCTTCCAGCGATTTAGGCAGGAGATCGGATATGATGCGGCGCAGCTCGGATATATTATCTTCCAGTGTTTGGGAAGCCCGTTGCTGGATCGGATCAAATTGATCTTCCGGTTGATTCGGTTCCAGCATCCCTACGAAATATTTCATGGCGGTAAGGCCACCGCCCAGACCATCGTGCAGATCCTGGGCCATGCGCTTGCGATCCTGTTCCTGTGCCAATACTCCGGCATTGATCAGCTCTTTTTGCCGCACTTTTTCCAATTGGTCCGCTTTTTGCCTGGCCTGGAGTAGCCTTTTTTGGTAATAGAGCAAAAAAATGATCAATAGGGTAGCCGTAAAGAACACAAAGAAGATACCGAAAAGGACCGCGTAGGCTGGTTCGGCTAGTATGCTTTCGGGTATGTTCATGAAATGATCAATAATTGGTTAGTGCTTGTGGCAATACGTATCAGGTAATCTCTGGCCGCTTTAAAAAAGCCATGACAAAAAAGAAAGCGTATAAAAGTATAGTGAGGGAGGCGTGAACAACCCAGACAATCGCATCTATTTCGTTCATTTCCACGAAAATGCCGATGGTGACAAAAAAGAGAAAACTCGCCGAATAGTAAATCAATGCTCCGGAACTGATCCAGAACATTGGTTCCTGGGTTATATTTTCTTTGTCTAGTTGGCGAAGGGTCGTACGGAAATATAGGGCGCAATAGATTAGAATGCCACCTGATTCCACAATTCGCAAGGGCTCCCCAAAAGCATAGAAATTGGTGGCTATTCCATAGGTTAGGCTAAAAATGGCAAATCCGAAAAGGAGAAAGGGAATCAATCGTTGGTTGATGTAGTGACGGAAAATTAACGTGAACATCACGAAATTCAGTGTGACATAAAATGGTATAAGCCAAATATTTGGGCGAAGAAGTACCTTACTAAAAAAGAACCCAAGTAAACCGACAATGGCTGCCCCCCATACCAGAATGGCCAGATAGCGTTGGGTCGTGGTGTGCCGACGGAAGGTAACAATCGCAATTATTCCGGGAACCAGTGCCACGAAATTGGATGCGTCTATGATGGTTATAAAGGTATCTTGAATACTCAATGGCATTGAATTTGTGAACTACCTAAATGGTTCTCTACGGGCCGGGCTTAAGCTCACCCTCGGGCGCATGTATAAGCTTTCTCCTCCGGCAAAAGGGCCAACATGATGAATTCAATCTTTCTGCCTTATTGGCACACCGGAGGACAGAGAGAACCAAATTCAAAATATCCATTTTCCGGAATTCCGGATGTTTCATCCATAGCTACTGCACAAACAAAAGTAAAAAGCGTATCCGAATCATCTTCGTATTTGGCCTGAAGATCTGGTGTTTTCACGGCCAGGAACACCTGAAGTGCAAGGTCGGACGTTTTGTCCAGGTGGTTTTTCATGGCGGACGATTTGCCTGGATCATAGGTTATGGATTGTAATCGACCCTCCGATCCGGTAACTGTTCCCGCGATCTCAGCGGCTGCCGTGCTTTGCCATTCATCGGTCATCGTTTTGGCTTCGGAAGGGGCAATTTCCTGAGACGGGGTAGGAGGTTCGGGGTTCGGTACTGCTATTTCGGCCGAAGTCAATGTTGGAACATAAATAGTGTCAGCCTGCAATTCGGTCACCCGACTACCGGACAGAATCTCGAACAGGACCTCAAATGAACCATCCTCACCAACCGCCGCGTGCATGCGAAAACGAGGTCCCTCCGTCTGATCCCATTGTTCCATCATGGCGTCGAGTGGGTCACCGGATAATTCATATACCAGGTTCCGGGCAGATTCGCTGGTGAAGATTTTAGCTAATTGATTATCAGGCAATGATTGCCAAGCTCCGGTACGGGCCTCAGCTTCCGCACGGGAAATGGTGGTTCCTAGTGACATGGGTTACAGGGTTTAGGTGAATACGTTGCCCAGAAGATAAACCTTAGGGAAATAGATAGAGAGTAGCCTATGGGGAAATATAGGCTTACTGGGGTAAACCCTAGGTAGTTGGACTATCCTTTGCACTAGGCCAACTGATTTCCCGAACATATGTTAGCAGAACTGACTTTAAGTTATGACATTAAGCAACTCAAACGGTCTCTCGGATAGACTATAATCCCAGTCCATATTCCCAAAGTTCAGGTGCCTTTAGTACCTGTTTTTTCTCCTCTTGGCAGATATATAACCCCCAAAAGCCACTGTGAAAGCAAGTTTGGTCATCTAATGCAATACCTACCTGCAGCACCTTATAGCTGCCGGGGGTAGGACCCTTAAAACCCACTGTGTTCCCCGGGCACAGGCAATCTTGTATTTACGAACACCATGTCAAAAAAAACACCTGAAAACCAGGAACACCTGGAGCCAATTAACATCCCTTCAACCTGGTCACTGCAGCGACTCATTCGGGAAATCGAATCGGGTTCGCTGCAATCCGGCCAGACTGGAAAGAAAATAGTCGTCAGGCACGGTACTTCTTCGTGGTTGATCACACTGCAACCTCTGAACGGATCAATTACAAAAAGTAAATCGTCTTCTCCGCTTTCCGACCGCGAACTTCAGGTCCTCCAACTGCTGGCCAAGGGCGCTTCAGCTTCGACAATCGGGGAGCATCTGAATATTTCTCCCGATACAGTACGTACGCATCGCCGCAACTTACGCCGTAAATTGGGTATCACGGAACGCTCCGTCCGCAGCCTGATCATGTACCAGGAATGGTGGGACCGGCTTTCGCAGAGTGCTGCAGGCGAATAGGGGAATTGGAGAAAGTGGGATTCTACCGAACGGGGGTGATATCTGATAGTGAAGAAATTCGCCGCGTCTCGTTTTATTGATCAGGGGATGTGGAGATAAGGGGATAAGGAGATCAGGGGAATCTAACGTATGTGCTTAATCATGTAATTAAGCCATTTAACGCATCGCCAGTCGCTGAATAGGGGAATTGGAGAAAGGGGGAAAGGGAGAAAGGGGGAATTGGGTTCCTGATTCATATTCAGTCCAGGTCAACTTCTGATCTCTGACCTCTGACCTCTGACCTCCGCTTTCGAAACACCTCGAACCTCAAACCTCAAACCTGATATATCTCCCCACCCGATACCGACTGTTTTGCTCCCGTAACGCTGGCCAGACAATTGGGCTCGGAGCGCATTCGTAGTACGCCCATCAGTCCGAAGACAATAGCTTCCTTGTAGTGGATGAGGTCCGTTTCGGGGATCGCCAGCGATAAGTGATCCGCTAATTTCGCATCCAGGGTTTCCATTAAATAGGAATTAAGGGCACCTCCGCCCGTTACCAGCATGGTGCCGGGGTGTCCCCCGGAAAGCTCGTTAATGTCCCGGGCGATAACACCGGTCAGGTGTTGCACGGCGGTGTGTAGTTTGTCGGGTACGGTTGCATCAGACTGTTTCAGCAATGGTTGCACCGACGACAGGTACCATTCGTAGCCGGTTGATTTAGGAGCCGGTTGCTGGTAATAGGGTAGGGCGTCTAATTGGTTGAGTAGTTCAGGGATCAGCCTCCCTGCACGGGCCATTGCGCCATCCTCATCATAGGGTTTTCCTGTTTGTCGCACCAGATCGTTGAGTACCATATTGGCTAACCCCAGATCGTAGGCATAGCGATGACCATCGCGCTGATAGGATACATTGGCGAAGCCTCCCAGGTTTAAACAGTACTCGTAGTTGCTAAAGAGTAACTCATCCCCGATGGGAACCAGCGGAGCTCCCTGCCCACCGTGTAGTACATCCCGGGTACGGAAATCACAAACTACCGTTTTTTGGCAAGTGTCGGCGAGGGCGCGGCCGTGGCCGATCTGTACAGTTAATCCCTTTTCCGGACGGTGGTGTATGGTATGGCCATGACTGGCGACCTGATCTATTTCCACCTGATGTTTTTCGGTAAAGGCGTTTACTTCCTCGCCCAGCCAGCGCCCGTAGGCTACATCCAGTTCCAATAGTTCCACCGCGGGCCAGTGTACCGCATCGCGGAGCTTTTGCTCCCAGTCTTGGGAGTAGGTGACTTGGTCAACGGCTAGCAGCTCGTACTGCCAGCGGCCTTGATCATCCAGGGAAAATCGGGTGCAGGCCAGGTCGAGCCCGTCGAGGGAGGTGCCCGACATGAGACCCAGAACGGTTACAGAGGAATAGGTCATAGTTACTAAGCTTTTACAGTTGATGGGTTTGCTGTGGAATATACAGACTGGTATTTACTTCATGGCCATCGAGAAAAAACCCTCCGGAATATCCGGAGGGCCTTCTGAAAATAGTATGGAGAAAATCATGATGAATACTGTCGTTATTGATCTCTCACCTTAAATAGTTGGATCAGGCGGTGTATTGGGGTTATTGCTGCGTTCCCGGATCGGGAATGGATAGAAGTTGCGATTGCGTTCTTCGTCGAATTGCATGGCCTGTCCACTTGGTTCGGGGCGTCCGAACCGGCGGCTGTCCTCCAGGCTCATCCCCGTCAGGAATAGCTCTGCACGTCGGTTTTGGTAGATGTCGAGCAACAAGGCATCCGCCGTTTGTGGGCCACTGTAGGCAGTCAGGCCGGCACCGATACCGAATGGATCCTGCTCGCTGGTCTTGGTACGTACCTCATCAAGTGCATCCGCGGCGGCCTGCAGATTACCGCCTCTTGCCTGCGCTTCGGCAATGATCAGGTCCATCTCTCCGGGTAGGTACACGGGAATAGGGTCCACATTGCCCAGGAAAAAACCGGCCAGGTCCTCGATCGGTAGTCCGTTTTGGTTGGTTTCGTCCAGCGGGATCAGGTAGAAATCCAGTCGACCATCATTTGGGTCGTAGGTGAATTCATCAGCGGGCAACCCAAAGTTGTCGCGGGGCTTGAAGTTGGGGGCGTTATTCAGGTAAACTCGTGCCCAGATAGGGTTCTGGTTCAGTACATCGTATTCAAAAACGGATGCGACAGAACGGTCCACCTGTTGGGCAGCGTCAATGGCAGCCTGGTTATTTCCCGCAAACAGGTTGAAGCGGGCCTGCATGGCGTAGATGGTGTTTAACAGTTCCATTCCGCCCAGGATACTCGATTGAATGGTCGCATCCACACTGCCCCCCAGGGCAGATTCCGCACTTTCCAGTAGCCGGACCGCTTCCTCGTAGCCCGCTTGCTGGGATACGAAGTTTGCGTTATTGTCGCCCCTGGGCTGAATGACTACCTGTTCGTAGTGCTGCGCTAAGGCGCCGATAGCCATCGCTTTGAAGGTAGATGCGGTGGCGAATAAACTGTTGCGGGTGTCATCCGACATCTCAACGCCGTCGACATTATCAATCACATCGTCGCACATGACCATTACCCGTAGCATGGTAGCCCAGAGTCCGCTCACATTACTGTTGAAATTGGGCAGATCACTACCGCCGTCTTCCAGTTCGATCATATTCTGAAAGGTCGTGGTAATGCCACCTTCCCGGGCCGTAATGGCCGGCGTTTCGATCAGCCAGCGCATGCCACTGGTCGAGTATAATTGCTTGATCCCCAGTCCCAGGTTGATGAGGCCTTCCCGGGAATTCAGGATCTGTTCATCGGTAGGCGCGTTGGGATTTACAAAATTGGTTTCACAGGCTGTCGCCAAAAAGATGAGGCCGAACAGCGCGATTCGTTTATGAATGGTTGATAGGAGTTGTGTCATGATAATTGCTTTTTGCCGTTGGGATAATTAAAACTGCACATTGACGCCCAATTGATAGGTTCGGGGAATGGGCACCCCGGCAAAGTCGAAGCCTCGTACGCCGTTGCTTTGGCCGGCGGTATTGATCTCCGGATCCCAGGCCGAGTAATTATCGATGGAGAAGAGGTTACGTCCCACCAGATTTATGCGGATGCTGCTGATGGCCGGCGTGGAGGGACGGAAGGTGTAACCAAGGGCTACCTCACGTAACTTCACGAAAGAGCCGTCTTCTACGAATTCCTCGAAAATATTAGCCTCCGCCCGGCCCAGTCCTTTCACCTGGTTGCCCAGCAATTCCTCGCCCACGCCGGCGCCACCGCCGAAGATGACGTTGTCCAGCAGGCGCCGGTTCCAGTTGAAGACATCAAATCCCTGCACCGCATCGAGCTGGAACCGGAAACTGAAATCCCCGTAGCTAAATTCGTTGATCAGGGATCCCTGCCAGTCGGGATTGGGGTCACCGATTACCTTTGAGGAGGTGCCGTCGGGATTAGTTCCCCGCATCGGATAGCCGTCAGCATCATAAATGATGTCGCCATTTTCGTCCCGTGCGTAGAATTGGCGGTAGAAAACACCCAGCGATTCTCCGGGGATCACGTAGCTGGTCGCAAAACTACCCGGCAGGGTAATGCGGTCACCCACTACCTCCGTCACTACGTTCTCATTGGCTGAAAAGGTAGTGGTTACATTCCAGGTAAAGCGATTGTTTTTCACCGGAGTGGCACGTATTAAGAGTTCCACGCCTTCATTTTCCAGAGCACCGATATTCTCGAAGCGGGTGGTATAGCCGGTGGAAGCGGCCACTTCCCGTTCCAGTAACAGATCTTCGACATCCTGTTGGTAGTAGGTGAATTCCACACCAAGACGGTCGTTGAAAAAGCCGGCATCGAAACCAAATTCAATTTCCCGCTGGCGCTCGGGAGCCAGATTCTCATTGCCGAGCAGGGTAGAGGGGAGCACCCCGCTGTTGCCATTCAGGGCAAAGGGATTGTAGTTGAGGAATCGGTCAAAGGCACCGAGAGCCGTCAGGTTACCGGCCTCTCCGTACGACGCCCTTACCTTAAAACTACTCCAGGTATCGCCGAAGGTGCTGGCCCAGAAATCCTCCGCAGATAGTACGTAGGAAGCACTGGCTTTGCTGAAAAGCTGGTTCCGTTCATCTTCCCCGAAGACGGATGCTCCGTCCAGACGCAGGGCGCCAGTTACGAAAAGCTTATCGTTAAAACCGAAGGTCTGCTGCAGGAAGGTTCCCCAGAAGGAAATCTCCGAACGACTGTCCACCTGTCCGATGATCGTTCCTCCGGTAGCTGTCTGTACGGTTGGTGCCAGGCGATTAGAGGTAAGTCCGATGCGCTCAAAGCGCTCGTATTGCCAGGTACCGCCAACCACGGTGGTGGATTCGATCTGGTCCGATAGCTCCGTTTGGTAATTAGCCGTCAGGTCACTATTGTACTGGAACACGTTGGCATCGTTGCGGGTGGCAAAGCCATCGGCCTGGGGTGAAGTGTTTCCGACCGGAATAAAGCCGGTGGCCGACTGGTTGTAGTAGTCCATACCAAAGGTGTACTTCAGCACCAGATTCTGGGTGGGTGTGGCCGTAAGTCCCAGATTGGTGATGGTACGGTTGGTTTTTTGACGAAAGTCAAAGCGATCTCCTGCTTCGGCAGGGTTGGTGCGGGGTACCAACAACGAAGTTACCGGGTAGACACCATTTTCATCGGGGGATGGATCAATGGAGTTCTGGGCGAACAGGAATCCGGTGATGGCTCCGTAGGCGGCATTAAGACCGCCGTTCGGTACATCCCGGCTTTGGCTCTGCGTGTAATTCAGGCCACCGGAAAAGGACAGCCAGTCGTTGACGGTCTGGTCCAGGTTCAGTCGTCCGCCGAAGCGCTCAAAGTTACTGCCCCGGACGATACCGTCATTATTGAGGTAACCACCCGATATGAAGTACTTAGTGCTGGCGTTTCCTCCTGACACCGACACATTGTGTTCGGTTCCGAAAGAAGAGTCAAAGATTTCGTCTTGTAAATCGAATCGTTCGACGGGCACGGTGCTGAGATCACTATTGTCGAATGGGTTCTCCCAGGCCAGGGGCACCTCGTTGTAATCGATCTTTTTGCGGAGCTCGTTGAGCTTGATATTGCTGGATAGTGTGATCCGGGGCTTACCCGACTGGCCTCGTTTGGTAAAAATTTGCACGACCCCGTTACTGGCACGTGATCCGTAGATAGCTGCCGCTGCCGCTCCTTTGATCACCTCGATCCGTTCAATATCATTGGGGTTGATATCCACCAGTCGGTTTTGAGCCGTCCCGCCGATGTCGATCAGTTGATTGCTGTTGTTGTTGACGAGTACCCCGTCGATGATGTAGAGCGGGTCGGAACTGCCCGAAATGGTGCTGGCTCCTCGCAAGCGAATACTAATGCCACCGGCCGGATCACCGCTGTTCTGCATTACCAACGCACCGGCGACCTTGCCACTTAGGGCCTGATCAACGGCCACCGCACCGGTCTGTTCCAGGTCCTTGGCGTCGAGGGTCGAAATAGCATTGCCCAATTGTCGTTTACTGGTGGCAACCGAAGAACCCGTTACCACAATGGTCTCCAGATCCAGGGCATCCGTAGCCAGGGCAAAGTTGGTCTCGACAGAGGTGTTCCCGCCCAACGATACCTCGGTGGAGCTGCTCCGGTATCCGGTGTACCGGGCTACCAATTGATAGGCACCAGGTGACAGGTCGACCTCGAACGTATAGCGACCGTCGTAATCAGTAACCCCACCATCGGTGGTGCCCTCTAGCTGTACGGTGGCACCGATCAACGGCTCATTACTTACTGCATCCGTTATTATACCGGTAAAAGTGTAGGTGGTCTGAGCCACCATCAGGGAGGTAGTTAGCCCCAGGAATAAGATGAATAGCCAGCGGTGGAGAATCCCTGGCCTCATAGTTAGCTTTGGCTTCATAGTCGGAAGATTTGAGTGTATGATATATCTCCGGTCCCGCAATAGCGGCCGGAGGGTATTAAAGCCTCATTTGTGATATGTCCCGGGATGTGGAATTCTTCCTGATTAATCTAAGTGTAAGGCAAAATGCTGTTTTTTATTGCATTTTCATAAAAAAAATTGAAAAAAGATAAGAAGTGCTGTGTTTTGTCAGTATTTGATTGTGTATCTTCGCAGGTGAGGGCAATAATGTGCTTTCTTCTTTTGCCAGAAATGCTACCTTTATCTGCATATTTCATAAGGGGTTCGTAATCATCATGGGAAAAAAGGACAAGCGACAGGATTGGATTCTTCGGGAAGTTCATTTACACAATCGGGTCCAGTTACAGGATTTGGCGGTCCAATTGGGTGTTTCCGTGGATACCGTCCGACGGGATATAAAAGAGATGGATACCCGCGGAGATCTGAAACAGGTGCACGGAGGAGCCGTTGCCAACGGTTTCGGTTTTGAGGGAAAAGAGAACCGTAAAGAGGTATATGCGCTGCAGAACAAACGGCTGATCGCTCAAAAAGCGGTGCGATTGATAAAAGAAGGCCAGATCATTCTGATTAGTGGCGGAACCACTAATCTGGAATTGGTACGGCAGTTGCCTCCAAAGCTGGAGGCTACTTTTTTCACTCCGAGTTTGACCATAGCCCTTGAACTATTGCTACATCCCAATCTGGAAGTTATCTTCATTGGTGGGAAATTATCCAAGGCCGCCCAGGTAGCCGTAGGAGGAGCCGCCTTGCACACCTTGTCTTCCATCAAAACGGATTGGTGTTTTCTGGGCACGGGGTATCTGGATGCCGCCGAGGGATTGACGGAATTTGACTGGGAGGTTGTACAAATGAAAAAAGCCATGGTTAAAGCATCACACCGACTGGTTTCGTTGACCATTTCGGAGAAGCTGAACTCGGTCCAGCGGTATCGCATATGCCGCACCAGTGATATACACACTCTGATTACCGAATGCGATCCCGAGGATCCGCTCCTGGCTCCTTATCGCCAGCATACTCAACAAGTAATGTAACAGTTGTATGAAAACGCCACCGATTACTGAACGTGCTTCCCTGTACGATAGCCTGGAAAAGATGTCGACCCGTGAAGTGCTGCAGCACATTAATCACGAAGACCAAAAAGTAGCTTTGGCCGTCAGTGAGGTTATACCGCAAGTCGAGGAGCTCATCGAACGTATTTTACCACTCTTCGCGGAGGGTGGGCGTCTTTTTTATATTGGCGCCGGTACCAGTGGCAGACTGGGAATTCTCGATGCCTCCGAAATACCTCCTACGTACGGATTACCTCCCGAACGGGTTATTGGCCTGATTGCGGGGGGCGATCGCGCTATCCGCACGGCCGTAGAAAAGGCGGAAGACAGTCGGGATATAGCCAAAGATGACCTGACATCCTTCCACCTCAACCACCGGGACACCGTAATTGGTATTGCCGCCAGCGGGACTACCCCCTACGTTCTGGGAGGCGTCGCTTACGCAAAAGAAGTAGGAGCCCTCACTGCAGGTATCACCAATAACCCCGACTCGCCTCTTTCCCGGGCGGCTGACATTCCCATTGAGGTACTCGTAGGTCCCGAATTTGTGACCGGAAGTACGCGTATGAAAAGCGGCACCAGCCAGAAGCTGGTATTGAATATGATATCTACCACACTCATGATTCGTATCGGCCGGGTGAAAGGCAACAAAATGGTGAATATGCAATTGAACAATGCCAAGCTGGTAGAACGCGGCATTCGGTTTATTGTGGAGGAATTAGGCGTTCCCCGCGAGGATGCCCGCCAATTACTGGAAAGCTACGGTTCGGTTCAAAAAGCTATTCAGGCTGCCAGAACCCAATAAACGCTTGTTATGGATGCCAAAGACAAAATCCTCAATAACTGGAAAGAAAACGGTGCGGCCTGGATCCAAACCATCCAGGCTAATGAGATCGCATCCCGGCCCAAGGTAACCAATGCGGCCATCCTGGAGGCAGTGCTGGCCCTGCACCCGGAGCGGGTGCTGGATCTGGGCTGCGGTGAAGGTTGGCTGTGCCGGGCCTTACAGGAAAATGGTATTGAGGCCGTAGGAATAGACGGTGTCCCCGAACTCATCGCGTACGCCAATAAAAAAGGCGGCACTTTTTACGAACTCCCTTACCGTGACTGTACGCCCGATCGATTGCCATTCCTGGGAACCTTCGATGTCCTCATCTTCAATTATTCGTTGTTCGAGAAGGAGGTAACAGACTTGCTTGTTAATCTGCGCACCACCTGCCTTCGAACCGGTGGGAAAATGCTTTTTCAGACCGTACACCCCGAACATCCGGCGCTCGGACCAGAAGGCGGATCCCGTTTCATACGGGAAGACTGGCATATGATGCAACGGGATTATTCGGGGACCTATTCCTGGTATCTTCGCACTCGCTCCGACTGGGAGGCAACCCTTGCTGATGTGGGGCTGCCGTCCGTTTCATTCCGGGAAACGCATGATCCTGAATCCGGGGAGGTAGTTTCCTTAATAGTAACTGGTTCGGCCATATAGTTTAACGTTAGATTAGGGTCTAATCGCTTGATAAAGAGCAGCGTGTCATCACCTCCCGTTGTATTTGGTAGTGGGACTTGCTCAAATCTCTATACACTATACCAACTACCCTGTACCGGGAGGTTGGGCCTTAAGTAACCTCTCTCTAAGAAATAGTTTGTGCCCAACCTCACGTTAGTTTAAAGGTCATTTGATAGGCGTATCTTGTAACCAAGTGTACGCGTTTTCGTTGGAAAGAAAGATCAAAAGACGACCATGAAGTATGTCTGCCTCTTCGTTCTGTTCCTGTTGTGTTGGCAGGTATCCCACGCGCAACGGGGATGTGCAACCGAGGAGTATTTTCTACAACAGCTGGAGGAGGATCCCGGCCTGCGCGAGCGCATGGACCGCATTGAGCGGTTTACCCGGCGTTATCAGCAATCGCCCCTGCGCAGTCAAAGCCAGGTGATACAGATTCCGGTGGTCGTGCACATCGTGTATAAGGAGGAAGTACAGAACCTTAGCCTGGAGCAAATCGAAAGTCAATTGCGTATCCTCAATGAGGATTTTCGCCGTTTAAATGCGGATACCACCTTGACCCCACCTGTCTTTCAGCCCATCGCCGGTGATATTCAGCTGGAATTTTGCCTGGCTTCAGTCGATCCGCAAGGTAATCCCACGACCGGTATCACCCGCACCGCTACGCCCAATACCTCTTTTAGTCACAACACAGATAATGTCAAGTACACGGCCGCCGGAGGGGTCGATGCCTGGGATTCGGATTCCTATCTGAATATATGGGTCTGCAACCTGGCGGGAAATATATTAGGCTACGCCCAGTTTCCGGGAGGGGATCCCGAAACGGACGGCGTGGTCATTGATTACGAGTCATTCGGTGATACCGGTACTGCTAAGCCGCCGTTTAATCTGGGGCGCACCGGTACACACGAAGTGGGCCATTACCTGAATTTACGGCACACGTGGGGCAGCGGCGGCTGTTCGTCTGACGATTACGTAGCCGATACCCCCGTTACCTCCGGGGCCAACTACGATAGTCTTCCCTGTGATTTTCCCGGAAGCAATTCTTGTACCATTGGTAATGACGATCTGCCCGATATGTTCCAAAACTACATGGACTACTCGGATGATGCCTGTATGAACCTGTTCACCAATGGACAAAAAGAGCGCATGCGTGCCCAGTTTGCACCGGGGGGCTGGCGCTATGGTTTACTGACCTCCGATGGCTGTGGTGTCCGGGAAATTACCTGTACCGACGGGATACAAAACGGAGATGAAACGGGGATTGATTGCGGCGGAGCTTCCTGCATGCCCTGTGCCTGCTTTGAAGGGCCGATATACCTCACCCTTATGTTCGATGATTACCCGTTGGAAAGCAGTTGGGAGATACTGGACAGCTCAGGGCAGGTTATTGCCCACTCTCTGGGGTACGGCACTAATCTGGCTAATACTCAAATCCAGGATACCTTTAACCTTCCTCCCGGTCAGTACACCTGGGTCATGGAAGATGTCTACGGGGATGGTATTTGCTGCAACTATGGCAATGGTTTTTACGAATTGCGCGACGCTAACGGTATGGTAATCGCGTCGGGGGGCAACTTTGGAGCGGTCGATGCGGTTCCGTTTTGCCTGGAGGCAGGTTGTCCGGATAGTCTGTTGGTATCGGAGGTGTTCACGGATACAGCCTTTTACGCTGCCATGGAGCAGATCGACGTTTCCAGCAACCAGCCCGTCGGTTCTGATCTGGAAGTTCGGGCAACTACCATTATGTTGAAACCCGGATTCCGGGTGCCGGTGGGATCTACCTTTCGGGCTATTCCCGAGGCATGTGTTCCCGGGGAATCTGCGGTGCGTGGCGAAGGAGTTCCGCCACCGGTGATTCGGCGTTCCGACAGGTCACCAGCAATCAACCTCTTCCCGAATCCGACAAGCAGCACACTGCGTTTGTCGGCGGAGTTGAAGGAGCCGGCATCCGTTTCGATTTGGAATGCATTGGGGCAGTCTGCAGGGGGACGCTGGACCCTGCCCGTTGGCCGGGAATTGGAGATGAATGTCGAGCCACTGAATCCCGGGTTGTACTGGGTTATCATCCGCACCGGAAAGGATGTGTATTCCCGCCGAGTGATCGTGCGCTAAGGGTGCCGTTTTGGTCAGAAGGACCGAACGTTTTGCTACAATCATGCGTGTCCTGGTAGTCCTCAGCCTTCCCTGCCCGCCGAAACCCATACGGGCGTATGCCCAGTGTAGGCGGGAACCTCAGCCTCAATCTAAGCCTCAGCTTCTAAAGCAGCGCATCGACATTCTCCGGGGGGCGCCCGATGATGGCCCGGTCGCCGTCCACTACAATGGGGCGTTCGATCAACTTGGGGTTTTCCACCATGGCCTGTATCCATTGCTTTTCCGGCAGGTCTTTTCCTTTGTACTGTTCCTTATAGATCGATTCGCCCTTGCGGATCAGCTCCGGTGCCCGTAGGTTTAGCTTTCGCAAAATGTCTTCCAGTTCCTTTGCGGTAGGGGGCGTTTCCAGGTACTTGATGATCTCTGGATGTTTTCCGGCATCCTCGATACGCTGCAGCGTTTCGCGTGACTTTCGGCACCGGGGATTGTGGTAGATTTTCATAGCGGGTAGTATTTATTTACCGTTCGATCGGGCCTGTAGGATTTTGTAAAATGCAGATCATCAAGGCCCGACCTCTGGTTAATTTACACTAATACTTCTCGTTTCCTGCGCTCACGGGCTTTTCTTGCGCGTTCGGCTGCCTGCCGCCGCTCGTAAGTACGGATGATGGTTGCATACCAGATCACACCGATGGCGTACATGGCCACCGTAATTAGAAATATGGTTACGTAGCGGTATTCCAACTGCCGCATTAGCCCGAACAGTTTCATACTTATAAACCAGCTTCCCGACCAAATGGATGCATTCAGTGCGGAAATGATCTCCTGGTTGCGTTTGCCCACGTAGTACATGATCAATTCACTGGTCATGGGGCCGGCTGCGTTCATCAGCGGTTGTCGGAGAATGTAGAAAAAAGTAGCGAGAGGCACTGCGTACACCCAATCTTTGTAGTACTCCGTGGTTGCCAGTAAAAAAAGGGCCAGTACGGCCAGGGACTGAAACAGGGTAATGGCTATACGATACCCAAAGCTGCGCTTGATGTAGGGCATAAAGAGCATCACGCATACGACCATGCCGTAGGTTATGGATCCCATGACACTAAAGGTGCCGGAGTCAACGCCGTGGACATTCAGAAAAAACAGGCTGATTACGGGAATGGTGAAGCCCGCGCCGATGGCAATGATCAGGGTAGGGATAATGGCCCGCAGGATAGTCCCCCAGTCGTAATCCCTGGTGATCTTGCGCAGGGGCACTTTTTGCGAAAGCTGCTCCCGGTTGGGTATCCGGCTCACAAAGAATATGCCCAGAAAGGCCAGGGTGGCTACGATCTGGAGCATGGTCCGCTCATCGAATAAAGCCGGGTCGATCTGCTGTAGCAAAAAGTTGACCACTCCCGTAAAGCAAATGGTACCGCTAAACGACAAGAAGGACAAGGAGAAGGCTTCGGAGTGCGTCTCTGGTTTGGCATTTAACAAAATGTAGGGCAGAATGGTAATCTGCATACACATGTAGGCCAGCCCCCAAATCATAGTAGCTACGTTCAGGGTCAATGTCCAGTGCTGAGCAATGGCGATCAGCATGACGTGCGAAGCTACTGGCAGCAGGATAGTACTAATCAGGAAAAAGGGCTTTAATCGCCGGCCCTTGATAAACAATCCCAATGGAAACGCCAGCCAGAATACGGCCAGGAACCGATACGACAGGATATCGGCAATGGCATAGTCCTGGTATCCTTCCGCATCCATATAATAATTCAACAGCAGGAAATAGGCAGTATTGACCAGCTGCACACAGAATTGAGCCGCAATCGCATAACGTATATGCGGTTCCACACGTCGGTATCCCTCGATGACAGCCTGTACTGTTTTTCCCATAAATAAAAAATCCGACCAGTGTCGGATGCGATGTTAAAAAATTGGGTATTACCCCCCGTGAAATAATAGTATGTTGAAAGAACCCATAGCGAAGCGGAATGGTTCAATACCAGGTCACAGGTTTGAGGTTTGGGGTTTGAGGTATTTCGACGCTTCACGCTCGACGCTCGACGCTCCACGCGTAATAAGGCAAAACGAAAAAGCCAGGCATTGAAACCCCAGCATCCAGCCCAACCATCCCTCCGGTCGCTGCCGTCACTTCGTTCCCTGCAGTCCCTACGCTCGACGCTCCACGC
>JASBTH010000567.1 GCA_030148525.1 Saprospiraceae bacterium
GAGCGTCAAATTGGTACCAGGGAAAGAGATTTTCAGGTTTTGACCACCCCATTTTTTATTGACCAGGTCGGCAATGATCTCGCCCTCCACAATGATCGACTTAGGATACAGATCTGCCTGACCGATATCCCAGTGCCGGATCGTTAACTGGGAGCGATCCGGAATAAGCTGTCCCTCCGCATCAAAGAAACGGGTAAATACCATGGATTTGTCCGGTGCTTCTACGATCACCTTCCCTTGCATGTTCCCATCGGCATTCATGTTCAGACTGACCTTTTCTCCGTTCCGGTTATAATAGGTCATGGGACCATTAGGTACCGGTGCTCCCCGGTTAAAAGCAATGGGCGTCGGGTGATCGTCACCCGTGTACAGGTAGGCGTTAGCATCCTGGAACTGACCATTTACCAGTTTTGCGGTAACGCGACCCCTTCCCGCAAATGGTAGCCGCATCACATAGCCTTTCACCTGAGTAGGCACTCCATTGGAGTAGTTCACCTCTACCTTCACCGAATCGTAATTAACCGTGTGCCAGCCTACCGGCTTGCCGTAACTAAACGCGCCCTCCCGGATACTCGCAGCATTGGCCAGGCTGAACTTCGCCCTACAGGTATCCAGTATGGCCCACTTTCCGTTCCCATGCGGTCGGCCACTGACCAGGGGCCCTTCGTACAGTATTGCCCCGAATAACATTCGGGCCTTTTCGGAGTCACAGTCCCGGATACAATGGGCCGCGTAACGCGTCAGATCGATTGATTTATTTTCGTCTATCGTCGGCAGCCCCGTACCACATGCCCTGGCAATGACCCGATCGGCATGCTGATTTTCCAGCACCCGTTTGTATTGGGCGTACCGCTTCCTCGTAATCTCCATCCTGATCAGCCTTCCGTTATTGTATTTTAGCAGTGCGGTAGCCTCTAGCTGTGGTATTAGAAAACCTCCCAGTTTTCCTCCCTGGTACTCGTACAAAAGCTCGGGATTGGCCTTGAGGTGGTTGAGGTGATCCGTCTGATTGGTGCTTCCGAATAATGGCAGAGAAGTTCCTTCCATCTCAAAAGAAAAAATCTCAGCGTAACCGTCGGTGTACATGATCAGGGACCTGTTTTTGTATTTCCCCGACAGCTTTCGGTTACCAACTACCCCTAGTTTCACCCTTCCCTTATTGTTGCGTTCGCTGGTGATGGCATAGAATTGTTTCACCCCATCCTTAGTCAACGGTGCGCGATACAAATTGAAAACTGCCCGCATGTTCTCATCATTGGGGAAAAACACCCCGGCGAGCTCAGCAGGGGTTTGGGCCGAAACGGAGCCGGTTGATACCAGAGCCATAAAAACTGAAAAGAAAAAATACTTCATAACTATAGATTCCTGAATTAAGGTGAGGATGGGCCTTGACGCTCTTCACTTTACGAGATGACCCACGTCCAATCCTGCATTGCATTAAGCAAAAGGTATATCTGGCCGGGAAGGCCAAGATCACTACCGGATATAGTATTTTTCGGGTTTATTATTACTAACCTGATTGGTGGTGTTATCGGCACTTTTGTATCCCACAACGTATACAGAGAAGCCGCCAAACTGCTGTTGGCTGGCATCCGGACGGATTGACCATCGCCAATAATTCGGGTTTTTATCCCGGAAACTCACTCCAACGGAACCCTGATTGGATACCTGGATTATCTTTTCGTCCCGTTCCACTGGCTTGCCGCCAAAAGGATTCTCCTTTACCGTAGCTGGGTCTATCAGCTCATATACGGTGGGTTGTCCATCCCCTCCCATACCAAAGATGATGTAATCATTTTCCCGGCAAAAGGTGTACGGCCAAATGCTCTTTTTAGCATCGTGCAGAAACACCTTCGCATCCGAGACGGAATATCCCTGTTTATTCAATTCGGTAGTCAGATAGGCCTTGATCTGATCTACTGTCTGTTGCCGTGCCTGTTCGATCAAAGACAATCCCTCCAGCGTGTAAAAGGCTTTTACCGGAGCGTTGGCGGTGTGATCGGATGTGCCGTTCGTGAACGACTTATAAGACTGCACCAACAGTAGTTCTGAAATGGGCAGGTCGTGCGGGTTTTCCAGGGTTAGTTTCATCGAAAAAGCCCCGTGTACTGATCGCAGATCCATTTCTACTCCCTGCGTACCACGGAGATACGTGCTGCCCTGTCCATCGTGCAGTGCTACCTGTAGCGGTTGGTCATTTGCCCGGTCGTACGCAGTGGCCACGTAGTAAAGGTTACCTCCGTACAAGGTAACCGGAACGGTGACCTCTCCCTGCGATTCCAAACGTAGAGTGGCACTGCTCAGCACACTTAACCCCGCCCCGTGTAATTGCTGATCAATATCCGGATAACCCGTTGATACGTTTTGGGAAAAGCCCGGCAGTAGTACACCTAAAATAATAACCGAAACAAAAAACCTAACCGAATACATATAAGTGGTATTAATCGACAAGAATATTATTACCCAACTCTCCTTTTTACGTGAGGTGGGGGGTATCCAGTCACTAAATAACTGAATGTCAAAACCTCTCATTATTTTACCAAATCAATGGTATAGCGGTAGCGTGTCAGATCTCCGGTACCCAATAATTCATAGAATAACTCAATATGGGAATCACCGAACGAAATGACTTTGAATTTATCCGAGACCCGGTGCGGATGGGGAAAAAACTTGGGTGAAATATCAAACTGAATCGTTGGGTTATCGTCGTTTACATCCGCTTCAATAATGATCTGGCCCTCTTTAGCCACTCCATTCCCGTCGGTGTAGGTGAAATTGAAGCGCCCCCGCTCTGAGTCATCCTCGAAATACATGGTACCGGAAGTAGCAATTACCGTATCCAGGGTAATATTCCAGGTTGCATTCCGACTAGAGCGTTCGGCCGATTCCATGTCCATTAGTTCGATTTGCCAGGTTTCATCAAGCATGACTCTTTTGAGCTTCTTAACGTCACCAAAATTACCTGAGTCAAATAGTGCGATACAAGAACTGCAACACAGAAGAACTATGAAGGACATGGCCAGCGTACATACTCGGCCGAAGAAATACTTTTTCAACATGGGATAACGACTGTTTGATTAGCTTATTTTGAAGTACAAAATCCGTACTTGTGTCCGCTCTCGCAATAGGGCAATTGCCCCATTTTGCCTCAAACTGGTAGTCTGGCAGGTCAATCAAGTGCTCCGAAGCAGTCTTCTGCCGGTCGGTCTTGTTTGCACACTCGGCCTTCTGTTTTGTCCTTGCATTCTGGCAAACAAGAATGACCGGCGGGCATCGTCCGTTCACCCGACGATTCGTGTTATGGGATATACATTTCAGCAAGGGACATCTTTCTACAATTGCTTGTAAAAAGACGCCCAACCGAAGAGCAATCAGGACTCCGCAGAACCAGAGAAGCCAAAGACGATTATCCCGCTGCTTATTCCTGTTTGCAAAGACCGACGCCTTTCCACACTAAAAAGACCAAGCAAACAGGAATAAGCAGCAGTACCACTATCTTTACCCCATGCAAACCCTTATCCACTACTTCCTGCACTTCGGCTTCCCTTTGCTCATCGCCTATGTTTTTTTCCGTAAGGACTGGAAAAAAGCCTACCTCATCCTGCTGGCTACCATGCTGGTAGATTTGGATCACCTGCTGGCCGATCCCATTTTTGCGCCGAATCGTTGCAGCATCCAATTTCATCCGCTGCACACCTGGTACGCTATGCTGGGCTACGTGGTGCTGCTCTTTCTGCCAAAGATATACCGCATCATCGGGGTCGGACTGCTCTTCCATATGCTGACGGATCTGATCGATTGTATGATGACCTACGGTACATGCCCAACCTGCCTCGAGGGATCACCAGCCTACGGACTACTGACCTGGCTGAGTAACCTCGCTTAAGGATTCTCCTGAGCTGGAATTACCCGGCGATCCTGCTATATTTAACTCGCTTACGCAAAAAAAAGCCCTATGTCAAAAACACAACTGGTGGTTCTATTGCTTCTTTTAAGCAGCACCACCCTGTTCACTCAGCAATTGCCCGACGTTACCCTGGGCACCCGCCATCGCATCTATTCCGATACCCTCGGTGAAGAACGGGAATACTGGATCAGTTTGCCCGAAGGATACGAAGATCCCAACCACGCCCACCGCACCTATCCGCTACTCATAGTATTGGACGGAACCACTCTGTTTAAACCCATCGCCGGGGCCGTGGAGCACCTGAGTGCCCTGCGTCAGGGAACCAGCCGGATACCGCCCATGATTGTTGTCGGCCTGACCAACGTAAACCGCGAACGGGATTTCACCCCCGATAAGATCATCACCCGCCGCGAGAACCAGACTGGCGGAGGCGACCGTTTTCTGACTTTCCTGGAGTGGGAGTTAATCCCGACCCTCGAATCAGACTACCGGACCGCCGATTATCAAATTCTGTACGGTCATTCCCTCGGCGGGCTGCTGGCGGCACATACCTTCCTGAAGGTAGAAACCAGCTTCAACGCACTGATATCCATCGATCCCAGTTTCGGCATGTGGGACGACGCTACCATGGACGCCAAAATGGAGCGTGTCACGGCCCCCACCTTCAAACGCTACCTCTACCTGGCCAGTGCCAACTGGGGTGCCCGGAACCTGAACAACCGGGACCGGCACGTGCGCTACTACAGCTGGCTGCAACGGTTGTCGCAGGATACCATGCAGGCCCACTACGATTACTTCGAAGACGAAAACCATGCATCGGTTCCCCTTATTGCCTTTTACCAGGGGATCAATACCCTGTTCGCCGGCTACGGATTACGCTCGAACGAGACCGACTCACCGGAAGCACTGCTCCGTCACTATCAGGACATATCCCGTCGTCTCTCCTTTGGATTTCCACCACCGGAAGATCTGGTGGCCCGCCTGGGGAATCAGCATATTCGATCCGGGGAATGGTCGCAAGCCATCGCCTATTTTTCGTTGAATACAGCTCATTATCCCGGCTCACGCAATGCGCACCACCTTTTGGCGAAAGCCCTGGAAGCGGATGGGCAGTCAGCCCGCGCACTGCGCTCCTACCAGCGCATCCTCGAATTGGATCCTTCTGATGCAGAAGCAAAAAGCAAAGTCGATAGCCTGAAGAATTAAGTATACCGACAACGAAGTGGTTTGAATTCCAAGCACGAAGTACTGCGGAGCAAAACCAC
>JASBTH010000491.1 GCA_030148525.1 Saprospiraceae bacterium
TGCCCTCCTGGCCACTGCGTTTTCCACAAAATGAGTGTGGAATTAACAAAAGAAAAAGAAGCAAAAAGAAAAATTATACATGATGATGATAGTAATATGTATAACTAGCTTCCTTTTACAATACTAAAGGTCTCTGCAGTCTCTCCCGTCACACCGGTCCCTCCAGTCCCAACCTCCCGCTTCTGTGACGACCCTCACTGACAGGAGGCATCCGGTATGTGCATCTTTGTAGCAGATTACAGATTAACAAAAAATAAAACCTCTAATTATGTTTTTTCAACACATCTATGATAAAACGCTGGCTCAGGCAAGTTACCTGATCGGCTGCCAAAAGAAGGGTGAAGCCATAGTGATTGATGCCAAGCGCGATGTAGATACATATCTGCAGATTGCCGAGCAGAACAACCTCACCATCACCCACATTGCCGAGACGCACATTCACGCCGATTTCCTGGCAGGTTCGCGCGAACTGGCTAAGCTCACCGGAGCCAAACTGTATCTTTCCGACGAAGGTGGTGAAGGTTGGGAATACGAATTCCCCCACGTGGGCCTGAAAGACGGCAGCACATTTATGGTGGGCAACCTCAAATTTGAGGTTATTCATACGCCCGGGCATACGCCGGAAAGCATCAGCTTCCTGCTGACTGATATGCCCGCCACCGAAGCCCCGGTCATGCTCTTCACCGGTGACTTTGTCTTTGTCGGCGATATTGGTCGACCCGACCTGCTGGAAGAAGCAGCCGGCTTGAAGGATACCAAAATCCCCGGCGCTAAGGAAATGTACCGCTCCGTTGAGCGATTCCGCGATTTACCCGACTACGTGCAGGTATGGCCCGGACACGGTGCGGGCTCTGCCTGCGGTAAAGCCCTGGGAGCAGTGCCCAGCAGTACGGTAGGCTACGAAAAGATCCGCAACTGGGCCTTGCAGTATGCCGACAACCAAGAGGGATTCATTGATTACCTCCTGGAAGATCAGCCCGAGCCACCCCGGTACTTTGCCATGATGAAAAAGCTCAATAAAGTAGAACGTCCGCTTTTGACGGAAGTCCCGAAACCAAAGCTACTGAGTAATGACGCCTTCCAGAAAGCGATGGATGAAGGTGTGAAGGTTATCGATACCCGCAATAAACTGGCATTTGCTGAAGGGTTCATTCCAGGCACACTAAACATACAACACAATAATGCCTTTCCCACCTGGATGGGGTGGTTCGTAAATTACGATGAGCCGTTTATTCTGATCGCCGAAGAAGAACAACACGACGAACTGGTACGCATGCTGATGCGTATCGGCCTGGACAATCTGTACGGATACATCCCCAATGTAGATGTATGGACAGAGCTTGGCAACGAATTAGTCCAGGCTAAAATCATCGATCAAGATACTGTTCGGAACATGCAGAAACATTCCGAAACGCAAATCATTGATCTGCGCGGAGCAACGGAATACCAGGACGGTCACCTGGAGGGTGCCGACCACATTTTTGTCGGTTATCTGGAGGATAATCTCGATAAAATCAAGCGCGAAGGCGAGGTGGTCATCCACTGCAAAACCGGTGACCGGGCGGCTATTGGCTATTCCATTCTATATAAAAACGGATTCCGGAATATCAACAACTACATCTCCGGGTTTGAGGAATGGGAACAGGACGGCAACCCGGTAATACGGGAAGCAAAGGAACAGGTACCCGCCTAGTTTACCAGTTATATTATTTCAGTAAAAGCTGGTATGGATACCTGGTACTTTAATGTATTAGGAAGATCCACGCTTTACGACCAGCAACAGGGAATGTGCCCTTAGTCTGTCAGGAGATAATCTCCAGGCGCTGAGGGCACTTTTGCGTTAGGCCGAAAGAGGTCAGGCTTACATACAAGCCCCGTTAACCTATTCACTTTTCAAATTTTTTCTTACTTTGCTCTGACCGATACCTAATAACCCACAGTTACCCATGACACCACGAGAACGAATCATTCGGGTATTGTTATACCTGATTTCCAATCCCTATCAGTGCACCTCCCGTGATTTGAGCAAAAAGTTTGCTGTACATGTCGACCGGATTAAGGACGACCTCCGTGAACTGGAGAGAGCCGGACTTTCCCTGGATCGGCCTGCAGAACGGCAGTACAGAATTGCAATCCTACCCGATCACTCGTTTCGGGAACTGACTTACCTGCAACCACTTTCCGATAGCGACAAAGCGCTCATCAAGTCGGCCCTGCGAATGGCTTCGACCAAGGATCAATTATATCTGAGTAAAAAACTGGACAGCCTTTACGACTTTCAGCAGTTGGGTCTGCGCGCCCTGCGTAAGCCAGCTTTGGAACGAATAAACCAACTGGAACAGGCAAGAAAAAATAAACGCCAGGTAGTCCTTAAGAATTACCACAGTGCCAGCAGTAATAATGTGGGTGATCGTCACGTAGAACCCTTTCACCTGGACATGGCTAATGACCTCTTACAGGCCTACGATACGGAGCAGAAGCATTCGAGGCATTATCGACTCTCGCGAATACAGCGAGTGGAAATCCTGGATACCCCCTGGCAATACGAAAGCGATCACCGCCACGGCATTACCGATGTTTTTGGCATTGTCGACAACCAACAGGTCAACGTACATCTTACGGTCGATGTATTTGCGTACAATGGACTGACCGAGCAGTTTCCCTCGACAAAAGCTTACCTGGTTCCCGGAACCGTGGAACACACCTGGGATTTTCAGGCTCCGGTGAACCATGAATTCAAGGGCCTGCACCCCTTTATACTCGCACATTGGGAACACCTCGACATACTGAGACCTGCCACTCTGCGTAATCAAGCAGTGGCTTCCGCCAAAAAATTAACGGAAAAATTTTCCAGCTCGGAGGGGGGAGGGTGATTTTTTGGGATCCCCTT
>JASBTH010000584.1 GCA_030148525.1 Saprospiraceae bacterium
ATCCCCATTGAGCTGAGTATCGCCGAATTGGAGCGCACCCTGAATAAGCAGCTCGACGGAGTGGTGTACGAGGATAATGACTTCAAGGATGGTGATAAAATGAAAATCCGGGCCGAGAAAAAAGAGCCCATCCGCGTTAGCATTGATTCTCAGGTGATCTCTTACCAGGTTCCGGTAGACCTCAAGATCCAGTACAACGCAGGCCTCACCATCCTGGAAGCGAACGGGGAGATCAGTATGGACTTTAAAACAGCTTTTCGTATACGCGAGGATTGGGGCATTGAGACCGAAACCGCCGTCGAAGGTCATGAGTGGATCCGTACGCCCCGGGTGCGGATGGCGGGCATCAGTATTCCGGTCGGTTTCATCGCCAACCTCGTCCTCAACAACAGCCGCCAGTATATCGCACGCAGCATCGACAGCATGGTCCGCGAACAGGGCGGACTGGAAAGCCTCGTGGCCGATACGTGGCAACAACTCTATGAGCCCATGCTGGTGTCACCTGAGTACAGCACCTGGCTGCTCGTCAATCCCCAGCGAATTGGCATGTCGCCCATCACTACCATCAAGGATTCCCTCTACACACAGCTGTTGATCGAGGGGAAGCCGACCCTCTCGGTGGGACCCAAACCACAGTCACTGCAGGCAACCACCCTGCCACCATTCAAAGAGGAGCCACAAACCTTCGAAGGGTTCCTGATCAATATCGGCGCAACCATCTCCTACGATGAGGCCGAACGTCTGGCCCGTGAATCACTGATAGGGGAGACCTTCACCTCCGGTAAACGAGCCGTAACCATTGAAGATATCTCCCTCTGGGGGCAAGAAGATCTGGTTATCGTCAGTACTACATTGAGTGGTTCTTATAACGGCGAGATCTACCTCCAAGGGCGCCCCGTGTACGATCTGAACGATAATGTCATCGAATTGCGCGACCTCGACTACACCCTCGATACCCGAAATTTCCTGTTTAAGAGTGCCGGTTGGCTCCTCAAAGGCACCATCAAAAACCGCATTCAGGATAATATGAACTTCCTCCTGGAATCTAACATCAAGGAGTCCAAAAGGCTTATGGAGGAACAGCTCAACAACTACCAACTCGCACCCGGTGTCCGGATGACCGGCCGCGTCGATGAGCTCACCATCCGCGATGTATACGTTCTAAAAGAAGGACTCAGCGCGGATGTATTGCTCTCCGGTGCCATTAAGATCGATGTGAAACAGCTCGACGGGCAACGGTAGACGGTCCACGGAAGACGGTTTACGATTAACGGCTTACGGAGGTAAGGTTCCGATGATCGACCTATGGAAGGCATTAGGCCACAGCTTTAGCTGTGGTAATCGGCCCCATTATTTATACCTACTTAACCACTTTAGTGGTTGAAAAAGCGTACCCCCACGCTCGACATTCCACGCTCGACGCTCGACGCAAATCTGGGCAAAGCCTTGAACTAAAATAATCAAATCACCACCCAGAGCAATTCCCTACGGTCTCTACGTTCCCTGCAGTCTCTACATTCCCTGCAGTCTCGGCAAGTCTCCCCACTATCCCGCTTCCTGCCCAACCACATTCACCCAACGCCCGGCCTGATAGGCCGAAATGCTGTTGTCGTACATAGCGGTACATGATGTCCCCGGCAGGTAGAAGCGTCCCTGATAGGCCGCGTTCAACCGCACCCGGTAGGTGTGGCTGCGACCTCTTGACAAATCGAAGAAAGTGTTGACCCTGTCGTCGCGAATGTCCTGGTATTCGTAAGCACTCTGGGACGCTCCGCTCAATTCATCCATTCGGGTATTGATGATCTCCCAACCCGAGGGAAATACCTGGTCCAGTGCGAGCTCTTCGTACGAAATGGGACGCTGCCCCGGGTGCGTTACCCGCACTTCTGCCTGGAAGTCACGTCCTTGCGGAATGGAGGCCACATCGAGGGGCGAACCGTCGAGATTCAGGAATTTGACCTGCATCCGCAGATCATTGGTTTGACCGGTCTCCTCACCGGGCAGGGGCTGACCTTCGGTGATCAGGCGGGCGAAGAGTCGATTGCTGCCCGGGTTCGTGACCGCAATACGGTTCCCGCCATTTTGCAATTGATTGGTAATATCCAGCTGCAGGAAAGGACGTTGACTGCCCGCATCCCGTTGGGTGTTCCCGTTGACTGCGTAATTAATACGGAAGGTTGAGCTTACCTCCGAGTCGCCCACGAATTTTGATACCGCCAGCAGGGCGTAGGCCATTTCCTGGGTGCTTAGCCAATAGTGGCTACTCATCTGCTCGGAAATATCCTGGATCAGTTGTCCTGCTTCGTCATCGCGTTCCAGCAGTACCAGCGTCTCCAGTAACATTGCCTGATCGCGCAGGGTAGAGCCATAGGTGTAGCTCAATTCCCGGTATTCAGGCACTTCGAGGTCCAGCGCATCGACCAGGTCATTAGCGATATTCTCCTTCCCACTTAGGGCGTACGCAGCCGCCAGGCGCCAGCGGGCAGCGGCGCTCAGGGAGGATTGCTCTCGTAATTGATTCATAGCGCTAAGGTCCGCCGAGCCGGCCATGGCCAGGGTGTATAGACGGTAGGCCTGGTCAAGTTCATTTTGCCTTTTGGCAAAAGAAGACCGGTTTGGTGATTCGGGTTGCCATTCGCGCGATTCTTTTTGATGGAAGCGCTTCCAGTAGTTAAGCAGGTATGGCGGGATGCGGTATCCGGCCTCCTGAGCAGCGACCATAAAATGTCCGGCG
>JASBTH010000589.1 GCA_030148525.1 Saprospiraceae bacterium
GGCTATCACCCTAAGTCCCAACATTTTTGGTAATTACTATCTGTTTTTTCCAGATCCCGAGCATATTCTTTTCGCTGTCGTCAATCCGTATTTTTTACAGAGTCAATTGCAAGGACGGCCGGATTACGATACCACCTTCGCCCCGATATTCGGGCAAATGACCGGCGAACCTAACCCCCTGTTCATTACGCTCCCGATTGATACCTTCATTTCCATTTTGATGGAGACAGCGATCTGATACATCTATCTATTATTACACCTCCCAAAGTGATAGCTACATGGAGCAATCATGCCCGCCAAAGTCTTTTGCAGAAACAGGGATCATTTAACCTAACGCAAGGTCGGAAGCAGCACCATTTTACCAAAGGAGCGTACCTAACAGCACGCAAACGACTTTTCCTCATTTGCAGGCCCACCGAGCTTAGCGTACCTGGCCCCTCCTTCCGTACATACTTCAGCGCCAGCGGAACGGCACGCTGGTTGCAAGGACGGCATGCCCTGGCCCTGTAGCGCCGTGGCTCCAACATCGTTATTCTTTAAAGGACCTCGGAGAGGTCCAATATGGGTAGTAGTAAGAAAGACAAAACCCTCTACCGACCTCGGTAGTGCTGCGGTTCAATAATCATTAAAGCCGATTGGTCCAATGGGACAAATACATTGCGTATCCCGCCTTTTGTGGGACAGGCTCTAACGGAACGCTTGCCATCATTCGGCTTTACGTTTCTACCCATATTCCGCCCCTAAAAGGGCATTCTGAAAAGGTCCCGTTAGGGAACAAATATGGGTAGAAATTAGAATTGGACAAGGGAAAACCGTGCCGTTAGGTACGGAATGTAGGACATGTATTATCCCCGAAGAATAAAGAATCTTGATCCGCGGTACTACCGAGATCGTTCCCTCTGTGCCTCTATTAACCCCCTTGTCAAAATAAAAGATCATTGATTCTTGACCTGCGACACCGGAGGGAGAAGGGCTACGTTTATTCGGATAAAGAGAACTGTCTCTTCGGTCCCTGCAGTCTCTTCATGTCGCTCCAGTCGCTCCAGTCTCTGCAGTCGCTTCATTCTCTCCGATCCCTCCCTGTCTTACTACCCAATACCAGGTACCTGCACTAAAAATACTGCCCGAACCCAAACACCACGCCCCGCTCTCCGGGCTGGTACAGATCGAAGCCGTAGTCGATGCGCAGCACGGCATTATGGGCTTTTTTATAGATGAAGCGAATGCCCGGCCCCACGAAATGGCGCAGTAATTCCGGGTCGAACAACTCATCGAAATCGCCGCCGGCGCTACGCCAGGCCCCCAGGTCGGAAAAAGCGACGCCCTGCACCGCCACCAGGTCCCGCTCGAAGAGGGTGTGGCGGTACTCGGCGTTGAAGACCAGGGTACCCGTGCCGCGGTCAATGCGGTTGCCCGCCCCGCGAATATTGAAGCGGCTATCGAGGACAAAGGGGGCAAAGGGCGAATTTAGATTGGTCGACAGGCCCAGCCGCAGACGCATAGCCAGGTTACCCCGCTGCCCCGTACGACGAAAGAAATGGAAGTCGTTGAGCATCAGATTGAACCAGCTTCCATCGTCGGAATTGTAGACCGTTTCGACGAAGGTCGTATTGGAAAAACCGTCCTGATAAAAGTAGTCGTAGTTCACCCGGTCCAGGCGGTGGATCAGCTTGAACAGTCCTTTGGGGATCGTCAGTTCGTCCGGACCGGGAGGATTTTCCAGGGGTTGGTCCGGGGTTTTGGCGTACCCCTCGATAAAATAAGTAGCTCCAAATTGCAGGGAGTGCCCCTGCGTAAACTCGTAGGAGGTGCCCACATCGAAACTCCAGTTGGTGTAATCGTAGAAAACCGTGCCCTCCGGAAAAAACAGGGGCTCGGTAGACGCATAGCGGTGAATACCGGCCAGCAGCCCCCAGCGGCTGCCCAATACGTAGGGTTGCTGAAAAAACACCTGGTAATTGCTGCGTCCGTCAATATTACGGTAGGCCAGGGTCAGGTTCATACCGCGGCCCAGCAAGTTGATCTCACTGGCCCCAATCTCGTACCAGGTATTGGACCGCACCCCCGTGACCGACACGATGGGAAACAAGGTCCAGGCTTCCTCGATCTCAAAAACCAGTCCCAGGCGGTCACTCTCCAGAGTAACCAACCGAAATCGGGCGTTGGCCACACTGTACAAATTGCGCAGGCGCTGCAAATCGGTGGCGACCCGCTCTAGGGAAAAAGTATCGCCCGGCGTATTCGCAATAAATCGCTGCAGGTAGGTCGTATCATTGCGCTGGCAGCCCTCCCAGTGGATATAGGCAATAGTTCCTTGCTGACTGAAGGTAGTCAGGGGGAGCAGACACCAGAAAAGAAATAATACATCGCGCATGCAGCAGTAGACCTAGTCTATAAGTTAAAACGAACCCCAAGATTATACGTTGCCGCCCGCCCCATATTTTGGGCCAGAAACTGATTGGAAAAATAGGTGTAGGATAATTCCAGCTCCAGTTGGCGGGTGAATTGGTACTTCGTGCCCACCCCAGCCTGCCAGAAGTAATCGTAATCTTCCTGCCAGAAGGGGGAATAGTTGCCCAATACGTACAGTGTCGTTTTGGGATTCGGGAAATAACTGTAGATCAGGGTAACCGGTGTAGAAAGACGATTCAGTCGACCTTCCTCCTCCGGACCAATATCCTCCAACAGTACGTCTACCTCGGTAAAAAAGGAAAAATTGGTACCGATCGGAAAGTCGTTGAACACCTGTGTCCACCAGGTAGCGCCGTCCCAGTCGATAAAGGGCTGCTCGCCGGAGCGTCCGGCCAGGTCATCGCCGATGGGGAACCAAAAAGCACTCTGAATAGAAAAGTTTGTCCACTGCGGTACCGGTGCAATCCGGACCTTGGGACCGAAGGTCGTTATCCCGGTACGACTGGCATTTCCCAGTGCATTCAGGGGCGAATCATCGGATGCCCCGTTGTGCACCGCCCGGTAACGGGCATCAAACCCCACATTCACCCGGTGACTGACCCCGTACAGAAAGCTGGTAATGGTCGTGAAGAAGGTGGAGCGATCGGTAAAATCTTCTCCGTTATTCCGCGTGCGCTGGGTGTACAGGTTATTAAAGATCTTGGTCTCGGTCGTACCCTTGGGGATGGTCGACGACACCACGTAACGGGCGGCATTGTTTGCCGTAAGCCCCGGCGTAACCCCCTGCATGGTGCCGTTCAGCGCCCAATCGTAGGTGTAGTAACCGATGCGGTGATCCGGTGGCAGGGATTTTTCGCGAAAGCGATTGATGAAATCAACGACTGCCTGCTGGCTTCCGCCAAAATCCGCTACGTACCAGCGGAAGATCTGGGATAATTCGTTCTCACCCGTCGCATCATTTACCCGGATAAACTGCGGATCATTCATCGCCCGGCGGGTCTGCTGCTCCAACTGTGCATCCAGCGTTTCGGGCCGGTAGGCTTCGGGGATAATGGGCGGGCACCCCTTTGCTCCGCACACCAATACAAAGTGCAGGCGCGGATCGGGGAAGGTCTTCAGCAATACGTCTTTCTCCAACTCATTCAGGGTCATCGATTTTCCACCCGCCACGTGCCGTTTGCGATCGAAAAAACCGGCCACATCCTGCACCGACCCCACCGGATAATTATCCACCACCCCTTTGATGGTCAGCAGGTTGTAGGCATTGATAAGGTATGCCTTCTGCTGATCCGGTGCCCATCCCGTAAAATCCGTATCATCGATCAGGTCCACCAGCTCATCGAACGCCGGATCACCGGTAACGGCCCCGTAGTCAATAAGGCCATTGGTAACGTGCTTTTGCAAAAAAGCATCGGCTTTCGCCAAAAAGGCGTCTTGGGCTTGCCCGGCACCCGGCAGTAAAAAGGACAAAAGCAGCAGCAGGGAAAGGTGGTTTTTCATAACTAATCTATTAAAATATGGTACAGGGTATTAAGTAGAGGGTATATGGACTTCAAACCTATTCGTGCTTACTTCAGTTGCTCCCGCCCACGAGAAGGTGATTGTAGTGTCCGTGGGTAGACAGTTTGAGAAGTCAGAATTCAGAGATCAGAGGTCAGAAGTAAAAGGGTGCGCGATCCTCTGGATCGCGGAATGTTTACATTTTTCGATAAGTATTAATGCCGGAGGAAATTGCAAACCTTTGTCTGCTACAGCTTTGGTAGCAAGTGGGGAATAAGGACCGTGGCCCAAGGGTCATTAAGCCCATCCACTTTAGTGGTGGGGTATAAGGTCCATGGCCACGGTCCATAGTCCAAGGGGCATTAAGCCCATCCACTTTAGTGGTGGGATAAATATGGACCTCGAAAACACCTCCCCTCTCTTCCATCGAAATTTGGATTCACAAGAGACCAAACGACCGGGGGAAAGAGAGGGGATAGAGGGGTGAGTTTTAGAATAAGACCAAATACCAATTAAAAACTAAAAATTAAAAATTATCAATTCCCCCTGTAACCATTTCCCGATACCACAGTATCCTCCCGTGAAAAAACAAAGAACCCTATGATCCGCCGCCTGGGCAGCAAGAAAAAAGCAATCGACGACCCGTCTGCCGTGACCGACGAACAACTGATGGACCGGCTGAAGGCCGGGCACCGACCCGCCGGTGGGATCCTGTTCGATCGCTACCATGTGAAACTCTATCAGTTTTTCTGGCGGATGTGCCAGGACCGGAGTCTGAGCGAAGACCTTACCCAGGTCACCTTTGAGCGGTTGCTGCGGTACCGTAGCTCATATCAATCGGGCCAATCGGTGCGGACCTGGTTGTACCAGATCGCGCGTCATGCGGCCTACGATCACTTTAAAAAGAATAAGCTGCGCATCTCGGATTTCACCAAAGCCGATGACCTGGGACAAGCCGATCCCAATCATCGTCTGGAAGATGCCGATCAGCAGGCGCAGCTGCGGGAAGCAATGAAACAGCTACGTCCCGAATTACGGGAAGTACTAATCCTTACCCGCTACCAGGGGATGCGTTACCAGGAGGCGGCCCAAATCCTGGATTGCAGCGAAGGCGCCGTCAAGGTGCGCGTACACCGGGCCATAAAAGAATTACGAACCGTTTTTTTTAACCTCGAAAACCAATCATCATGACCGACCAGGCATTAATCATGGCCTATCTCGATGGCACCCTACCGGAGGAAGAGCGGATCCGGGTGGAAGCACGCGCCCAGCAGGATTCGGATTTTCGGGAATCCCTCGAACAAACCCGCACCCTCTTCGGACTCATGGACGAGCCCGAGTCCGAAGCGCCCCGCGAACCTTGGGTCAACCAGACTCGCGCTATGTTTGAAGGACAGGACGATGAGCGTATACCAACTATCCGCCCCTGGTATTCCGCGGCGGCAGTAGCCCTCGTGATCCTCGGCCTGTTCGGTGGCGTGATGTTTCAACAGAATAAAAACCAGGCACAACAAATACAGGTGCTCGTAGACCAGGTCAGTCAGACGCAAAAATTGCTGGCCCTGTCCATGCTCGAGCAACCCTCGGCGGCCCAACGGATCAAGGCCATGAACACTATCGAACGCGAAATCACCCGACCCGATGACGAGGTAGTATCCGCCCTGATCCAACGCCTGCGCACCGACCCCCACGCCAACGTGCGTATGCGGGCCGCTGAGGCCCTGGTTACTATGGGCAGCCATCCCGACGTGGCACCCGCCCTCGTCGATCAACTGAAAGAAGAAGTGAACCCCCAGGTACTGATCACCCTCATCGAAACGGTGGTCATGCTGCAAGCCAAACCGGCCGTGCCGGCCCTGCAGGACATCACCAATTCCGATCAACAACCCGATGTGGTGAAGGATAGAGCGGCCTATGGGATGGGGCAATTATTATGAAGTCAGAAATCAGAAGTCACCCCTCAATTGAGCACTGAGCACTGAGCATTGAACACTGAGCACTGAACACTGAGCACTGAGCACTGAGCACTGAGCACTGAGCATTGAGCATTGAGCATTCATCATTAAAAAAACAACCATATGCGACAGCTATTAATCCTACTAATCGTATCAGCCGGCTTTTCGGGGCTGATGGGACAAAACACGAAATCGTTTCCGAAAGGAAACAACACCACGTTAATTCTATTCTTCGATGAGGCCGATGCGGTCATTACGGGCGTAGCCGGTAACGAAATCAAGGTCGAAGCCTCGGATTATACGCCCCCGCCCGAGCGGGCCCGCGGCCTGCGGCCCCTGTACAATAATGCCACCGACAACACGGGCATTGGCTTGATGCAATCAGCCGAAGGCGGTACGATGACGATCCGCCAGGCTACTTCCGGCGGCGGATCCTACGCCATATCTGTCCCCAAATCCATGAACGTCCACTTTGTGGAGTCGACCTGGATGGGCGGCGATGCGGTGGAGATATCCGATATCGACGGCGAGATCGAAGTGGAAACCAAGAATTCCGATATAATGCTGACCAACGTTCGGGGGCCCGTAACTGCTTCTACTACTTCGGGAGATATTGAGGTGATCTTTTCCCAGGTAGCAAGCTCCGGCCCCACTACCATCAACAATATCAGCGGATACATCGACATCACCATGCCGGCCGCCACGAAAGCTGACCTCGACCTCAGAAACATTACCGGCGAAGTGTTCACCGACCTCGACCTGAAGCTCCCTGAATCCAAAGACGGTCTGAAGCGCGTCGGCGGACAACGTGAGATTCGCAGTCAACTCAACGGCGGAGGTGTAGAAATGATGCTGAAGAACATTTCCGGCGACATTTACCTCCGCAAGAAGTAACCATCGGTGGCCCGTACGGGTCACCTACTCATTATTTATCTGTAAAAAACACTCGACATGAAATACATAATCACCTTACTCTGCCTGTTGCCCCTTGTTCTTTTCGCACAGCAAACGCGTACCGAAACCCTGACCTTCGATAAGCCCGGTTCCGGCGAAGTCGTTCTGGACCTCAAGTTTGCCGGTAATATTGTGGTAAAAGCCAGCTCCTCCAACAAGGTCGTCCTGAATAAGATCATCACCTCCCGCAACCAGGAAGATGACGTATTGGTCGAAGATATTTCGGAAGGCAGCACTCTGCGCTACGCCATGACCTACAAAGAACAAAGCATGCGCGATAAGGACTATAATTGCTGGAGCTGCGAGCAGCCGGGTTGCTATTGTTTTAAAATAAACTACGAAGTCCTTTTGCCGAAAGGCATCAACCTGAACCTGGAGACCATATCCGGCGACATCGAGATCGAACAGGTCGACGGCCCCGTGCGCGCCAAAACCATCAGCGGATTTGTCGACATCAGTCTGCCGGCCCGCATTTCCGCCAACGTACGTGCCAAAACCGTTACCGGCGAGATGTATACCGACTTCGAACAACTCTCCCTGACCGAAAATAGTAATGCCTTCAATAAAAAGATGAATTCGACCATCGGCTCGGGCTCCACGAAGGTGGAATTAGAGTCGGTGAGTGGAGATATTTTTATTCGGAAAATGTAACGCTGGCTTTGGCTTTCGCCAAAATAATGATGAGTGCTAAATGTTGAATGATGAATTAGCCTTTATCTGTAAACAAGTTCCGAAAATCCCCCACAAATACTGCAATTCCAATACCCGCAAGGGTAAAACCTACCGAAAACATTCAGCATTGAGCACTCATCATTCAGCATTTTCGCCCCAAAACCTCTCAGGGTGAACGAAGAGAGCAAAGGTCATCATTCAAACAAAGTCCCGTTACGACCAGGCGGCACCACCCCAACATGCTTATACGCCTTCTCCGTAGCCTCGCGGCCGCGTGGCGTGCGCTGAATGAAGCCTTCCATGATCAGGAAAGGCTCGTGGACCTCCTCAATGGTGCCGGCCTCCTCCCCTACTGCCGTGGCGATGGTCGTAAGCCCTACCGGTCCTCCTTTGAATTTATTGATGATGGCGTCCAGGATGCGATTGTCCATCTCGTCGAGACCGTGGTCGTCCACATTGAGGGCTTCCAAACCGTAGCGGGAGATCTTGACGTCGACGGTACCGTCGCCTTTCACCTGAGCGAAATCGCGGATGCGGCGCAGCAGGGCGTTAGCAATTCGCGGAGTGCCGCGGCTGCGGCGGGCAATCTCCTCGGCCCCTTCCTGGGTGATGGGGACTTCCAGGATACCCGCCGATCGTTTGATGATGTTGACCAGGGTAGCGTGGTCGTAGTAATCAAGGTGGCAATTGATGCCGAAGCGGGCGCGCATGGGCGCAGTAAGCAGGCCCATACGGGTGGTGGCTCCCACCAGCGTAAAAGGATTCAGCGTGATTTGAATACTGCGGGCATTGGGGCCGTTGTCGATCATGATATCGATGCGGTAATCCTCCATGGCCGAATACAGATATTCCTCAACCACATTATTGAGCCGGTGGATCTCATCGATGAAAAGCACATCGCCCTCCTCCAAATTGGTGAGCAGGCCGGCCAGGTCACCCGGTTTTTCCAGTACCGGACCACTGGTCATTTTCAGGTCGGATTCTAATTCATTGGCAATGATATAGGAAAGGGTGGTCTTTCCCAGACCAGGCGGGCCGTGCAGCAGCACGTGGTCCAGGGCTTCCCCCCGTTGCACTGCGGCCTGGATAAAAACCCGAAGATTTTCGACGATTTTGGGTTGCCCGTTGAAGTCTTCGAGGGCCTGCGGCCGCAGGGCTTTTTCCACCTGTTTGTCTTCGTCACCAAAGGAAGCTCCGGACGGATCCAGGTGCGGATTTGACATGTGCGATCTATTTTTTTCAAGCTTTCGCAAAAAAAGAGTATAAAACCAGGTCAAACTCTCCATAAACAGGGAGCCGTTCAACCCTTGAAACACGCGAATTTTAGTACATTTGTCGTGCTTTTGCGAAAGCCTGCTTTAATCTATTATGATTACCCTGCGACGGCTTAACCAACTTCCCTCCGGAGACTGATCCGGAGATTTCTACTGACGGATGTAATCGGTAGGTACGGTTGCTGGCTAAGTCTTCGGTAATCCCAATCAAACAAAATACAATATTACAATGAGCGGATCAAAAGTAACGATTGAAAACGGACAATTAAAGGTACCCAACGATCCAATCCTTCCTTTTATCGAAGGGGACGGTATTGGTCCGGATATTTGGGCGGCTGCGGTGCGTGTGTTCGACGCAGCGGTAGAGAAAGCCTACGGTGGTGAGCGTAAAATCCACTGGAAAGAGGTGCTGGCCGGCCAGAAAGCCTTCGACCAGACTGGCGAATGGCTGCCCCAGGCCACCCTGGATGCCATCGATGAATACCTGGTTGCTATCAAAGGCCCCTTAACCACACCGGTAGGTGGCGGTATCCGGTCACTCAACGTAGCCTTGCGGCAAAAACTGGACCTCTACGCCTGTGTTCGTCCCGTTCGTTACTTTACTGGTGTGCCCTCTCCCGTGAAAGCGCCGGAGAAAGTAGACATGGTCATCTTCCGGGAAAATACGGAAGACATCTACGCCGGAATCGAATATCTGAACGGTACGGCCGAAGTGGAGAAGCTGAAGAAGTTCCTCGTTGAAGAAATGGGTGTTACCCAGATCCGCTTCCCCGACACCGTATCCCTGGGTATCAAACCCGTTTCCGTCGAGGGTACCGAGCGTCTGGTACGCGGAGCGATCGACTACGCCCTGGAAACCAAGCGTCCCTCCGTCACCCTGGTACACAAGGGGAACATCATGAAGTTTACCGAAGGTAAATTCAAGGATTGGGGATACGAGCTCGCCGAGCGCGAATACGGCGACAAAGTATTCACCTGGGCACAGTATGACCGCATCGTTGCCGAAAAAGGAAAGGACGCTGCCAACGCCGCCCAGGACGAAGCCCTGAAAGCCGGCAAACTCCTCATTAAGGATGCTATCGCCGACGCCTTCCTTCAGCAGATCCTGACGCGTCCGGCTGAGTACAGCGTGATCGCCACCCTCAACCTGAATGGCGACTACGTATCGGATGCCCTGGCCGCCGAGGTTGGTGGTATCGGTATCGCTCCCGGTGCCAATATCAATTACAGCACCGGTAAAGCTATCTTTGAGGCTACGCACGGTACAGCTCCTAAGTACGCCGGCCTGGACAAGGTGAACCCAAGTTCCGTAATCCTCTCCGGTGAAATGATGTTCCGCTTCATTGGCTGGAACGAAGCCGCTGAGCTGATCATCAAAGGAATGGAGGGCGCCATCGGTAACAAGCGCGTCACCTACGATTTCGAACGCCTGATGGACGGTGCTACCCTGCTAAAATGCTCTGAATTTGGAGACGAACTGATCAGCAATATGTAATCAGGGCGTTTTCACCAAAAGAACTGCAAACGGCTTTCCGGATATCCGGGAAGCCGTTTTTTGTTAAGACCTTTTTCTGCGAAAAAGGCCTTCTTAAAAAAATTAATACTCGTTAAAAAAGCCGTTAAAGCAGATGATGGTGAGGGGGTACCCACTCCCGGCAGGTATCTTATGGTAAAATGCAAACCATGAAACGACCCATTTACCTACTTTTTGTACTCGCTTTTTTGACCAGTAGCTGTATTACCGAGTGGCGCCTCAATAATAAAGAAGACCGGATCATGGGCGTCTGGGAAATCGAAAAAGCCCACTACAAGGAATTCGGCGCCCTGTTCCGGGACAATATCACCAACCGGTATAATGGTGATCGCATTGAATTCCTGCCCGACTTCACGGTCATCTATGATGATTATTCCCAACGCCGGTTCTCCTATGGCGAATGGGAGCTATTCGCTACCCGCGAATATTTTGACGATGACCGTGACATCGATTTCTACGTCGACATGTACTTCTACGATGATCGCGGTGGTCTTCTGTTCGATCTGAACGGAGCCGTACAACGGCTCACCTACAATCGCTTCACACTGCGCGTTCCCGATCGCGGGGGTGAAACGATATTGAGGATGCGGAAGATTGATTGATTAAATAAGACTTGGAGATACTAGAGGCTAGATAGAAGAATTAGACAGTCTGAATCTTCTATCTAGCCTCTAAAAATCTTCAGTCTTCCAATGCCGAAGGCGCTGAAAACGTTTCCACCCCATCCTCCGTCATGACGGCGTAGGTGAACCCGGGCTGAATACTGTAAGCACCGGTGCGCCCGCTGATGTCGGTGGCGATCAGGCCGATCTGAAAATCGAGGTAGGTATCCGGATGGTGCTCCATGACGCGATTGATCGCTTTTCGACAGGCGCGCTGGGGATGATCTCCCTGGCGCATGAACTCCACCACCAGGTAGGAACCCACGGTGCGCAGGAGGGCTTCGCCGAGGCCGGTACCAACGGCGGCCCCCACCTGATTATCTACATACAGGCCGGCTCCGATAATGGGTGAGTCTCCTACCCGACCCCGCATTTTGTAGGCGGCCCCGCTGGTAGTGCAGGCCCCCGACAGGTCGCCATCGGTGTCTTGTGCCAGAATACCGATAGTATCGTGGTTTTCGATATTGATGACCGGCTTATAATCCGAGGTTTTCAGCCAGTTTTGCCAATCTTTGCGGGAGGCTTCCGTGAGGAGGTTTTCCCGTTCGAATCCCTGTTCCACCGCGAATTGCTGGGCACCTTCCCCGGCCAGGATGACGTGGGGCGTCTCCTCCATCACTTTGCGGGCCACCTGTACGGCGTGTTTGATCTCTTCCAGAAAAACGACTGACCCGCAGTTTCCCCGGTGATCCATAACGCAGGAATCGAGGGTTACACGACCTTCCCGGTCAGGACGACCGCCGTAGCCTACGGAACGGTCATTGGGATCGGCCTCGGGCACCATGGCACCCTGCTCGACCGCATCGAGGGCTTTTCCGCCCGATTGCAAGCTGGCAAAGGCCGCTTCGCAGGCTTTGGCATTATTCCAGGTCGCAATGACCAGTGGTTTGGTCGAGCGTTTCCTTTTTCGGGGAACCGCCGACCAGAAAGGTGTACTCAGGGCAGAAAGAAATCCTAGTTGTAAAAATTGGCGTCTGTTATTGGTCATAGTTCTATTTAATGTCCGGTAATCATGAATCGCTGGCTGCCGACTCCATTGTTGGTGACAATACGCACGGTATAAGTACCCGCGGGCAGGTCAGACACATCGACGGGTAATTGCTCGGTCCGAACCCGAGACCAGGTGCGGTACCATTGCAAACGGCCCGACATATCAAATATTTCCACCCGGGCCTCATCGGCCTGCTCGGCCAGGGCTAAGCGTACATTCAGCTGTTGTACAGTTGGGTTCGGAAATACGAAAAATTGATCGTTCAGATTTTGTGCTGGTTCGCGAGTACTGGTTATCGGCTCACTACCCACCGTCATGCGTACGGTAGGCACAATATCACGTCCGAAGCCAACCGTGCTGAAATTGGCAGTGGACAAGTCACCCTCAATCCCCAATACGCCCGAGTATCGGGGCATTCCCTGTACCTGGGAAAGAAATACGGAGGCATTGTAATCAAAATCCTCACTGGCCGCAAAAGAAACGGTTGTTTCGTCGGATGCATAGTATTCGAGCATCACCAGGTACCCCATATCGTCCTTCAGTGCGATGGGGTCGTCGAGGGTTGGGAAAGGAACTTCAATGATGCCTCCGGCAGCCTCATTACCGGTGATGGTATATATATCGAACCCGACCTGAGTAATTTCACTGCGGTCGGCTATCCCGTCATTATTAGCATCATCGGGCCATTCATACACAGAAAGTGCAATGGATTGACCGGCATCATTCGCCGGATCGCCCAGAGCGAACTGTATTGTTTGAATGAACTGCCCCTCACC
Organism: Saprospiraceae bacterium; assembly: GCA_030148525.1. Taxonomy (GTDB): domain Bacteria; phylum Bacteroidota; class Bacteroidia; order Chitinophagales; family Saprospiraceae; genus DT-110. The sequence goes on from JASBTH010000589.1 coordinate 12,731, forward strand.
ATTCGGTACGTAGAAATGATTGCCGTAAGCCCAGGAATGAACTTCGCCGGCATCCCAATTGCCCGCAGCGGGAATGATGGGGCGGGTTGCTCCTCCCTCCTTAGCAAATAAATTTTGGGTGGCCCGGAAGACAAAGGCCTGTACGTTATTAGTCGTATCGAAATCCATACTATCGGACCGTATCTGATAGAACCCGGTAAAGGTTCCCGTATCAGCCGGAACGAAGGTAGGCCCAAAGGGTACGTTTTCGACCAGGGTATTGCCGGGTACGTTGCCGTATTCCAAGTCCTCATTAAAGACTTCGTTGCCGTCCTGATTGAAAATCGACACATTGAGGGTGGTATTGGGCTGAGTGAGCGCACCCACATTCTCAATATCTGCCAAAAAAGGTATGGGCTCGGCCTGGCTCAGGGGAAACTGGGCATTGGGTGGTATGGCATAGAAGTCTTCGTTGACCCGCAGGTTGTTGGCCTCCTGAGCAATGATCTGTACGTCATCGATAGCCCAGAAATAGTAATTTGCAAAATACGTGAGCCGCACGATAATCGAGTCTGCGTCTCCGGTGCCGGGCATTGGTACCGAGACCGCAGGGTCCACATTTAGATCAAACGTTTCCAGTCCTGTATTAACGGCTGACGTATCCCAGGTAATGCCGCCATCGGTACTCCAGGTAACCATGTAATCACTCTGAAATTGAGCTGTCAATTGGTGGAAGCGCAGACTATAACTAACTGCATCGGAGCCTGTCAGATCGATGGGGGGCGACGTAAGTTGGGCCACTTGCGGAGCCGGGCAAGGGCCAGTTCCCAAACCATCGCTGCAATCACCGAGGTTATCGTTGAATTCGGAATGGAACAGTAAAACGCCGTTACAGCGTGTCGGTGATTGGGTAGTAAATCCTGTCCCGAAGCAGTCACTTTGTAAGGAACCACCACCTACCCATTCCCAGGCGGCGTTTTCCGCTCCCGTACCGAAGCAAGACAATCCGGTCGTAGACCAGCCGTTGAAGCCGCCGTTAAAATCTTCGTAATACACTACTTCTCCATCGAAGTCATCTACCACATCGATCCGTTCAAAAGTGCCGGTGACCCCTTCCGAAAGGGCCGATTTCAGCGTTTCCCCATCGGTCGTCCGCATGAAAAAGGAAGGGATAGTCACCTGGTCAGCCAGGTCACCCGGAGCCATGGTGATCAATCCGTTATCCGGGTTATTATTGAGCACCAACACCGCCTTAGCCCCCGCTTGCTGAGCGTTGAACACTTTGATCGAAAAATTACAGACACCCCGGTCAATGACGGCGATAAGGCCCGACATGTCGTTCATTACCGTATCGCAGCCCAGCGTTCCGCCTGCCCCATCGGAAATCAGGGCGAAGTCGCCATTTACTTCGGTAAGATCGCAGATCGCAGGCCCAAAACCTGCAATATTAACGCCATATTCCCCGCTGATACTAGCCGGAGAATCAATGGTAAGGCGGACATTCTGCCCGGACAGCTGGATGGCCAAGGCCAGGAAAATGGCAGCCATGGAAAATCGCCGGGTGCCGGCGAAGAGTAGTTGTTTTTTCATACTTCTGGTATAGCTTATTCTGGGACATAAGGTACACGTAAAAATATTTTTTTGCGAAAGCCAGCACAAAAAAAGGGCTGACTTCGTCGGAAGTCAGCCCTTTTTCCCGCAAGGGAAGGGAAATCACTAGGCGGAAAAAGAGGTTCCGCAGCCACAGGTATCTTCAGCATTGGGATTATTGAATGAAAAACCCCGGTTATTGAGTCCTTCCAGCCAATCGATTTCCATCCCCAACAGATAGATGGTATGCGATTTTTGCATCAGCACCTTCATGCCGCCAATATCGTACTCGGCATCATTGTCCTTGGCAACATCAAAACCCAGGATATAGGAAAATCCGGAGCAGCCGCCGCCTTTGACACCTACCCGCAGCCCGTGATCCTGAGGGATATTTTGCTCATCGCGAATGCGCTGAAGTTGCTTCAGCGCGCCTTCGGTCAGTGTTATCGGTTGTGTTTGCGTGGTGACATCACTCATAGTTCGCTTTTTCGTCGTTTCTTGGTCTTTTTCTGCAAACAACCCGGCCACGGTTTTAGTTTGTGAATCGGGGCGTTTGTACACAGCAAAGGTACAAATCGTACGAAAAAAAGTAAATTTGCTCCGGAAGCCCTTTACATTGACTTTTTTCGCCCTCCGTAATAGCGATTGCAAAAAAACAGAACGACCATGCCCGAATGGCTAGCAGTACTTTTGGAAATTGTCAAGTTGACCATACCCGCCCTCATCGTCTTCTGGACGGTACAAACCCTGCTTAAAGAATACTTGTCTCGTCAGATCGATCTCAAAGCCATGGAGTTGCAACGCGAACGCCGTGCCCAGATGCTGCCCATGAAAATGCAGGCCTACGAGCGCCTGAGTTTGCTCTGCGAGCGTATCAATCTGCCCAGCCTGCTGGTGCGGGTACGGCAGGAAGGTATGAGTGCCCGCGAACTGCACATTTCCATGCTCACGACCATTCAGCAGGAATACGAGCACAACATCACCCAACAGGTCTACGTAAGCCCTAAGCTGTGGGAGATTATCCAATTTGCCCGCGACGATGCGGTCCAGATGCTCAGTCTGACCCTCGAAGCCAGCGGACCGGAAGCTTCCGGCCGCGAGTTTGGTAAATCCCTTCTGGAACTGATCCAGAAGCGGGGACCATCAGCCCTGGATAAGGCCCTGCTGGCGATTAAGAAGGAGGCGGCGATTATATTGGAGTGAGCGGTTTTCGAAGATTTAAGATTTGTAGAGGCTAGATAGAAGAGGTAGACGTCTTCGTCTTCTATTTGGAATCTGTTATCTTTTGTCTTTAAAAGACAAAAGTATGAATGAACGAAGACGCTTCCTCCAAAAAATGACGGCCCTTACGGGCTTTAGCCTCACCACGCCCTGGTTTTCCTCCCTTTCGGGAAAAAGTTTCCTGCGCGAGTGGGAACGTTTGCAATCAATGTCTATCGATGAGAGTATTACCGACGAGACCTTTTGGTACCAGGTCAAGAACGGCTATACGGTCTCCCCTACCGTGATCAACCTGAACAACGGTGGCGTTTGCCCCCAGCCCATGGTGGTGCAACAGGCCGTAGAGCGCTACAACCGACTCAGCAATGAAGCCCCCTCCTACTACATGTGGCGGGTGCTCGACCGCGGACGCGAGCCCCTGCGTCGGCGCCTGGCCGAACTTGCGGGTTGCGATGCGGAGGAGATCGCTATCGACCGCAATTCCTCCGAAGCCCTGGAGACCATCATTTTCGGGTTGCAACTCGAAAGGGGCGACGAGGTGGTCCTCACTAAGCAGGATTACCCAAATATGATCAACGCCTGGAAGCAACGGGAGCACCGTGACGGCATCGTGCTCAAGTGGATCGACCTGGAAGTGCCCCGCGAAGACGAAGACTATTTCGTAGAGCAATTTACCAGTGCCTTTACCGACCGCACCAAAATAGTGCACATCACCCACCTGATCAACTGGTGCGGACAGGTACTCCCCGCCGCTGCCATCGCCCGCGAGGCCCGTAGACGCGGGATCGAAGTACTGGTTGATGCCGCCCACTCTTTTGCTCACCTCGACTACAATATCCCCGATCTGGAATGTGACTATTTCGGCACCAGCCTGCACAAATGGTTATGTGCGCCCTTCGGCAGCGGGCTCTTGTACGTGAAGAAAGATAAGATCAAGAACCTCTATCCGCTCTTCGCTGCTCCCGACCCGGAAAGTGATGATATCCGAAAGTTCGAGCACCTGGGTACCCGATCCTTCGCCATTGAACAGGCCATCGGTCAGGCACTGGATTTTCACCACATGATCGGCTCCGAACGCAAAGCCAAACGCTTGCACTACCTGAAGAACTACTGGGCCGAGCAAGTCGCCGAATTACCCGGCGTAGACTTCCAAACCCCCATGCATCCCGATTACAGCGGTGCCATTGCACTACTTCGAATCGAAGGCAAGGATCCCAATGAAATTGCCCGCGAACTCTTCAATAAACACAAGATCCACACCGTAGCCATCAAGTGGGAGAACATCAACGGTGTACGCGTGACGCCCAATGTGTACACAGTGACGAAGGATCTGGATGTGCTGATCGAAGCGGTGAAAGAAATGGTCTGAGGAAATCGGCACGCCTTCGCTAAGGCTACGGCGGCCATGAAAGACGCCCCACGATGAGCGGCTGACGGCCTACGGCTTACCATTTCCCGGAGCACCCCTCTCTTTCAAATATCGTTGTCCATCGCAAGCGAATTATTCGGTTTGGAAAAAGAGAGGGGTGCGACAAACATCAAGGTAGATTGAAAAACATTTACACCGGGGTGAATTTTCGAAAACGGAAGTACATTTCCAACTTTGTAAAACCTCAAACCTCAAACCTCATACCTCATACCTCATACCTGGTACATTCATTCTTTCGGGTGATGCATATCCCTCTTTTTCCGCGCATTTTATCGGTACCCCTATCCTGGGAAGAAACTCAAAACCTGGTAATATGCGTTCAACCGGACTCCTTGTACTCCTTACCATTTTTACCCATGCCCTTTTTGCACAAATTAAACTAGACGTAGCGGGCGATGCCCGGATTCAGGGTCACCTCCACCTCTTGCAGGCTGTTGGTGACAGTTCCCTGTTTATTGGTGCCGGCGCCGGTATTAATGACGATGGCACGAATAATCTAAATAGCTTCCTGGGGATTCGTTCGGGATTCGCGAATACCACCGGGTATAATAATACCACTCTGGGCTTTGAAGCCCTGCGGAATAATACGGGTGGTCGCAATAATGTGGCAATTGGTTACCGGGCCGGACGCGATAATCCTAATTCCCTGTTTAACACGGCGGTGGGAGCTCTTGCCCTGGAGCACCTGACCGACGGAAATTCCAACACAGCCTTGGGGCATAGTGCACTTACTAACTTATTGGAGGGTGACCACAATATCGCCGTCGGTTTTGGTGCCATGACCGGTGCTACGGGGGGCACCGACAATATTGCCATTGGTGAACGGGCTGTCAACAGCGCCTCCACTGGAATACGCAACATCGCGATCGGATCCGAGGCCATGGAACAAGTCGAAATGGGCAGTTTCAACATAGGTCTTGGTGTGGGAACTGTTTCAAGGACCGTCAATGGGAGTAATAATGTGGCCATTGGTCATACAGCCCTGCGCTTTAGCCTGGGTTCCAAATTGACGGCTGTCGGATCGGCCGCTCTATTCCAGAATACCACGGGTTTGGAATTGGTCGCCGTGGGCTACAATGCGCTGAAGAATAATACCGAAGCCGATGGCAATACAGCCCACGGATACGAGGCATTATCCGAAAACACCCTGGGCGAAAACAATACCGCCATTGGTCGCCGGGCCATGGAAAAGAATGAAACCGGTTCGGAAAATACCGGAATAGGTGCTTTTGCCTTGGATGCCTGCACCACTTGCAACAGTAATACGGCCATCGGATTCCAGACCTTAACTGATAATACGCTCGGATCCAATAATGTGGCGGTAGGATACCTTGCACTGCCGAAGAACACCCTGGGCGGAAATAATACCGCTGTCGGTACGCGGGCACTGGAAGACAACCTTACCGGGCGGGATAATACCGCTGTTGGTTTCATTACCCTGGCTAATTGTACAGATTGTATTGGCAACGTGGCCATCGGCAATGAGGCGCTCCTCGATAATACAGAGGGGGACCTAAATACCGCCATCGGCGGTAAGGCCTTATTGCGGAATGTAATCGGAAGTCGAAATGTAGCCGTAGGCAGAGATGCCATGCTTTTTAATAACTCTGGTAATGAAAATGTAGGTATTGGCGTGAATGCCCTGCGCTCTAAAAATGATGGGGTTGGAAATGTAGCCATCGGGTATGATGCCCTGACATCCCTGAGCACCTTTGGTGATCAAAACACCGCAATCGGGTACCGGAGCATGGAAAACACCACGTCTGGCCAACAAAACGTGGCCCTTGGGTTTGAAAGCCTTCAGCAAAATGCAAACGGTGACAACAGCACTGCCCTTGGCTATCAGGCCCTGCTAAATGCCACCGAAGGAAACGATAATACGGCCGTAGGTCACGCCGCCCTGAATGCCCTCACCACTGCCGACAATAGTGTAGCGGTGGGTAGCGGTGCCCTGGCGAGTGTCACCACCGGCGACGATAACGTCGGAATAGGCAAGGACGCCCTGGCCAGCACCACCACCGGGGATGGCATGTCGGTAGTCGGATATCAGGCCATGGAAAACAATACTTCCGGTCGGAATAATACCGCGATCGGGCAGTGGAGCCTG
>JASBTH010000590.1 GCA_030148525.1 Saprospiraceae bacterium
TGGTTCGGTTCTTAAATTTTTAATTTTTAGTGTTTAATTTTTAATTAAATGGCTGGTATCCAGCTAATTAAGAATTAAACCCTATTAATTAAAAACTCCGTCAGCCGTCAGCCGTCAGCCGTCAGCCGTTAGCCGTCAGCCTTATACCACGCCACTTCCGCCGTATCCACGAAAGCGACCATACCCCGATCGGCCCGATAGATAAAGGTCGGTGACGTGCCCTGACAATCTGTTGGTTCATACACATCCTCCGTAGTCTTGGCGAAGGCGTGGCGCTTTCCGATTTCCGATTTTGAAACCAGCCAACTGCCAACTGCACACTGCCAACTGCACACTGCCAACTGCACACTGCCAACTGCACACTGCCAACTGCACACTGCCAACTGCGCACTACCAACTGCACACTGCACACTGCCAACTGCGCACTACCAACTGCACACTGCCAACTGCACACTGCCAACTGCGCACTGCCAACTGCACACTGCATAATACTTAATACCCACTACCTATTACCATTTCCCACCGATTTCGTATATTTTCCAATTGCAAAAACACCCGGTCAGCGGGATTATTTTGCCGAAAGGCATAGGAAAAATATTAAAGACAAAAACAACGAACAGATGCACATACCTAAGAAACGCTTTTGGATGAGCTCCTTGATGATGGTGCTGGGCATAGCAACCAGCTGGGCGCAAGTGGACGCCAACCTATTGGAGCAGATGTCTTACCGGAATATTGGTCCCGAACGGGGGGGGCGGGCTACCACGGTGGCCGGTGTCATCCAGCAGCCGGGGACCTTCTATATGGGGGCTACGGGCGGTGGCGTGTGGAAAACTACCGACTACGGACACAACTGGTCCAATATTTCCGATGGGTACTTTGCCACACCCTCGATCGGAGCGATCCGGGTGGCACCATACGATCCCAATGTAGTTTACGTAGGCACCGGATCGGACGGAATGCGCTCCAATGTGATCACCGGGAAAGGGGTGTACAAATCAACCGATGCCGGAAAAACCTGGGAACACATCGGACTTGAAAATACAGGGCAGATCGGCGCCGTAGAGGTCGATCCCTACAACCCGGATATTGCCTACGTAGCGGCTATCGGCAATGCCTTCGCCCCTAATGAGGAGCGTGGAATTTACAAGACTATGGACGGCGGTAAGAACTGGGAGAAAATACTCTACATTGCTGATACGGTCGGCTTTTCAGACCTCGAGATGCACCCGAATAATTCCGATGTGCTTTACGCCGGATCCTGGCGGGGTGAGCGCAAGCCATGGACCATCATTTCCGGCGCAAAAACAGGTGGTGTTTACCGCTCCGTGGATGGTGGCCAGACCTGGAAGAGGATGACCAATGGCCTGCCGACCGGAGTGATCGGGAAAATCGACTTTGCCGTTTCCAGTGACCGTCCCGACCGGGTATATGCCTTAATCGAAGCCCTGCCCCCCGAAGGCGGTCTCTACGTGTCAAATGATTCCGGTGAGAACTGGGAATTAGTTAGTACGTACAAACCTCTGCTCGACCGACCCTTCTACTACTGCAATGTAGATGCTGACCCCCAAAATGCGGATAAGGTGCTGGTAAGCTCTACCCGGTTCTGGGTCTCTAATAATGGCGGAAAGAACTGGAACCGTATGAGCACGCCCCACGGCGATAATCACGAAGTGTGGATCCATCCGAAGGATTCCTTGCTCTGGGTTCAATGTAACGATGGTGGAGCTAACGTAACCCGCGACGGAGGTCGTAACTGGTCTACCCAGCTGAACCAATCCACTGCTGAATTATATCAGGTAGAGGTCGATGATGCCTATCCCTACCGGTTGTATGCCGGACAACAGGATAACTGGACTACCATCTCGGTACCGTCCCTGCCCCCAAGCTATTCACCCGCCGAACGCGGAGGCATCCTCATGGAAGCAACGGGTGGCTGCGAAACCGGACCGGCCGTTCCCAAACCGGGCAATCCCAATATTGTCTACTCCAACTGTAAGGGACGCTTTGGGGTATACGATCGACGAACCGGTCAGGAGCGTTCATACTACGTAGGGGCTCAATACATGTACGGCCACAACCCGGCCGAGCTGAAGTACCGCTTCCAGCGGGTATCGCCCATCCACGTATCCCCCCACGATCCGGATGTGGTGTATCACTGCAGCCAGTACGTGCACAAAACCACCGACGACGGTAAGACCTGGGAGACCATCTCGCCCGACCTCACCGCCTTCGAAGCGGACAAGCAGGTGATCTCCGGTGCGCCCATCACCCGGGATATTACCGGGGAAGAGTTTTACAGTACCATCTACGCCATCCAGGAATCCAAGATCGCCGAAGGTTTGATCTGGGTAGGTGCCAACGATGGTCCCGTACACGTGACCCGCAACGGTGGTGATAGCTGGACCAACGTAACCCCTGCCGACCTGCCTCCGGGTGGACGTGTGGACTGCGTGGAACCATCGGTGCACGACGAAAGCAAGGCCTACGTGGCGGTGCTACGCTATCAACTGGGCGATTTCAAACCATATATCTATCGCACCAATGACTACGGTAAGTCCTGGACCCTGCTGACCGACGGCAACAACGGCATTCCGGCCGACTACCCGACGCGGGTGGTACGCGAAGATCCGGATGTGCCAGGATTACTTTACGCTGGTACGGAGTTCGGTATGTTTGTCTCTTTTGACGATGGTGAAAATTGGCAGAATTTCAACCAGAATTTGCCAGTGACACCGATTACGGACATTAAGGTGCCTCAGCAGGACCTGGTACTTTCCACAATGGGGCGTGGGTTTTGGATCATCGATGATATTACGCCTCTGCACCAACTGGAGGATCTGGCTGGCTCGCCCAAATTACTTCCCATTCGCGATGCGCACCGGACAAGCTATCGCGGACGAAACAGCGTGCCCCAGTACCCGGAATCCCCGGTTGCCATCAACTACTACCTGCCGGAAGATACGGAAGCGGACATCTCGCTGGAGATCATCAATGATGAAGGTATGGTGGTACGCTCATACTCCACCAAAAAGGTAAACGAGGTCATGAAGGCCGTCGACGAGCGCGATATGGCCACCGGATTTATCCCTCAGGGGTACAGCGACGCGCTCAAACAATCGGCCGGCCTGCATCGCTTCCACTGGGATATGAGGCATACCGGTACCTGGGACGATAATCCGCGCCGTTCGGGTTGGGGTGGTCCCATGGCGGCACCGGGTACCTATACTGTACGCATGACCGTTGGTGACCAGAATATGTCGGAATCCTTCGTACTGAACCCCGATCCTCGTCTGGACGATATTGGAGTGACGGTTGACGACCTGGAAGCCCAGGAAGAGCTGGCTCTGAAGGTGCGCGACCTGTACAGCAAGGCCAAGCAATTATCTTTCGCAGTCAACCAATCCATGAAAAAAGCCAAGGAAGCCGGTGCTGATGCTAAACAAATGGACGCGCTGAAAGAAATGCACATGGCCCTGGAAACTCAGGAAGGCCGCTATATGAAGCCCATGCTCGTAGCTCAGATTGGCTACCTGAACAGCGCCATCAACGGTGCCGATCAACACCCGGGGAATGAGACGAAAAAGCGCTACGACACCCTGAAGCAAAACTATAAAACCCTCGTAGACCGCTGGGGTAAAATGGCGGAAGGCGATACCAAGTACCTGAAGATCGACTGATGAAGGTATCGCAGAAAAAAGAGAGTGCCCATGTTCGATGGCCGGACGTGGGCATTCTTTTATAATTTTTAATGATTAATTGTTAGTTTTTAATTAATTAAAAATTACCCATTAAAAATTAATAATTCCCAAACCGATCCTTTCCCCCTCTCGTGTGTTATCCTTCAAAGCCACGAGCATGTCAGAGGTAAAAACAGATGATGTCTGGGGATTAGCCCTTAGTGGTGGTGGAGCTCGGGGAGCCTACCAATATGGCGTTTGGCGCACGCTGCAAGAAACACCGCTGATTGATCGGTTTAAGGTGATTGGAGGTACCTCCATTGGTGCCATCAATGCGGTGTTGTTCACCCAGGAACAGATTACCGGTGAGCCCGTGGCTCGTCAGTTTTGGGAAGAGCTCGACCTATCCTACATTTTTGCGGCCCTTCCGGAAGGTACCCGGGAACTCGGTGTGGTCGATTACCTGCGTCTGGGGTGGGACGGTATACAAAACCTCGGGATTCGAATCGATCCGTTGAAAGAATGGTTACGGGCACACCTGAAGCCGGATGTGCTGGAGGACGGCGATCGCATCGTTTGGGCAAATACCTGGGATTTGTTTAAATTCCGGGAGGAGACGCGCCGATACCCGGGCTCTGACCCCGATGCTTTCGTAGAGTGGGTATTGGGCAGTGCTAGTTTTCCCTTTTTTGGTCCCCATCAGTATAAGGGGCGCTACCTGCTCGATGGCGGCATTGCCAATAATTTACCCCTGCATCTGGTGTTTCAGGAATCCGTCGTTCGGCAGGTATTGGCTATTGATCTGGCGACCTTTATGCGCTATCATCCCCGTCAACTCATACTGGAACGGAAATACGGTCACCGAACGCACTTCCTGCGGGTGGGCCTTGACCTGCCTTCTCCGGCCAGTTTCTCGCGCTCGTCTGTTGACCAGATGATCGAACGTGGACGAGCTGATGCCCTGGCCTGGTGGAAAGAACGCTGTGCGGCGAACGTTGTACGTGATATGGATTAGGGGAGGCAGTCTGCAGTCTCCAGTTTTCAGTAAGCAGTTCTCAGTCTCCAGTCTTCAGTCTGCAGTTGATAGTCTCCAGTGCTGGGTTCACGCTCCACGCCCGCCGAAGTCCGCACGGACGAAGGTGGGCGACGCTCCACGAAGCTAAAAACTGCAAGCTGCGAGTTGACAACTGCCGACTGCGAAGTATTTTTGGCGAAAGCCAAAAAAAGTAGCTCCCATTCAACATTCAACATTAAGCATTCATCATTCCTAAACACCTGTTAAGTACATTTGGGGAAAAAGCTATAACCATGCGAAAATCGTTCTTGTTTTTTCTTTTTGGCGTAAGCCTGATCCTAAGCGCTTGCGGCAACCAGGGTGGCTCTGACAAACCCGTCAATCCCAGCGATTACCTGGCAGCTCCCAAAGACCGGATACAGGTGTTGAATGACCGGATCGAAGATCCTGCCGGCCCCAAGCAATATCCCTTACGTACTTTCCAGGGGCAGACCTGGCTCGGTGTGAATCTGATGGCAGTGGTAAAAGACAGCTGGTGCTACCAGGAACAAGGCATGGCCTGCGCTGATTACGGGCGTATGTATACGGCGAGTGCAGCCCGCTTTGCCTGTAAAAGCCTGGGACCGGGCTGGCGACTGACCACCCTGGATGAATGGAAGGAAGTACTAAAAGCCTATGGCGGCTACATCGGTGAGGATCGCAAGCCAAAAGGTAAATCACCCGAAGCAGCCCTTCTCAACCTCACCAATCCAGCTCATCACTTCGATCTCACCATCGGTGGCCTGCGCACGGTCGATGGTCAATTCACCGGCGAAGACATCCAGACCTTTTATTGGACCAGCACCGAAGCGGTACCCTACAAATCCTACTATGCCCTGGCGCTCGAGAAGAAGGGAGCAGGGGTGCGCGTGACTGAATTGCCCAAAGAGGCAGGTGGGTACTGTCGGTGCGTCAGGGATTAATTATTAATTTTTAGTGTTTAATTTTTAATTGAATTAAAAATCAAGAATTAAACATTAAAAATTACAAACCCACTATTCGATCCAGCACCAATTTGATCAATGCATCCACCGTCTTTTTCGGCTGTTGGCTAAAGGTGTTATCCAATCGGTTGGCGAGGACGGCGTTACAGCTTAAGGCGCGGTGCCCCAGGATGCGTGCCAGACCAAAAATGGCCGCCGTCTCCATTTCGAAATTGGTGATGTGGTAGCCTTTATGCCGGAAGTTGCTGAATGTCTGCAACGTTTTCAGGGCCAACCGGGATTTGGCGCGCAGTTCGCGTCCCTGCGGCGCGTAGAAGCCCGGGCAGGTCAGCGTAATACCCTGACGCAAATAATCCTGAGCGATCGCGTCGGCCAACTCCCCGGAGGCTTCAAAGATGTATGGCTCAGCCGGCAATTTACCGCTGTGTTCCATGAAGTTCCGCAAGTCATCGTAGAGTTCCGCTTCCGGCATAGTAGGCTGATATTCGTAGAAGTGCAGGAGATTGTCGAGTCCTACACCGTAGCGGCTGATCACAAACTGATCGACCGGCAGATCGGGTTGCAGGCTGCCGGTAGTACCGATGCGGACGATGTCTAGCGATGTTTGTTTTGTTTTGGGTTGACGAGTCTGAAAGTCGATATTCACCAGGGCGTCGAGTTCGTTGAGTACGATGTCAATATTGTCGGGACCGATTCCCGTACTGATGACCGTGATCCGTTTACCTCCCAGCCAACCGGTATGCGTAACAAATTCCCGCTTGGTGATCTTTACGTCAACGCGATCGAAATGGCTTGACACCCGCTCGACCCGGCCGGGGTCCCCTACGGTAATGACCGTTTTAGCTAGTTCATCGGGATGGAGTGCGAGGTGGTAAATACGTCCGTCGGGGTTGACGATCAGTTCGGATTCCGGGATATGGGGCATGCTGAATTTCTTTGACACCGCCATGGTCGAGGAGGCGGGATGAATTTGTATGTTTGCTTTCGCAAAAAGCAGTAGCAAAATATGAAAAAAATCTATCACCTATCTACCTGTAACACCTGTCAGCGCATTATTGGCGAATTGAATAACGGGGCGGGATTTGAACTGCAAGATATCAAAACCGAGCCCATGACCGGCGAGCAACTCGATGCCATCAAAGAAAAAGTCGGTTCCTACGATGACCTCTTCAGCCGTCGTGCCCGGAAATACCGAGCCATGGGGCTTCACGAAAAAGAGCTAACGGAAGCTGATTACCGTCGACTCATCCTGGAAGAATACACCTTCCTGAAGCGTCCCGTCATCCTCATCGACGGGGAGGTGTTCGTTGGCAATAGTAAGAAGACGGTGGAAGCCGCAAAGCAAAAACTTGAATACTAATTTTTAGTTATTAATGTTTAATCTTCAATTAATTAAACATTAAAAATATAAACTAAAAACTTCCCTAGAGCAAAAGAAAGTGATCCGGTCAAGACAGCATTTAAGCGCAAAACAGTATTTCTATGCACCAAACCAAAGAATCCATTGCCAACTATTTCCGCACCCTCCAGGATAGTATCTGTCAGCAGCTGGAGGCAGCTGATGGCGGTACCTTTCGCGAAGACGCCTGGGAACGCCCCGGTGGTGGGGGAGGGCGTTCCCGCGTGATCCGGGGAAACCACATCGAAAAGGGTGGCGTGAACTTTTCGGCAGTCCACGGGCCTATGCCCGAAAAGATCACTAAAGCCTTGGGCGTGGCTCCGGGTGATTTCTTCGCTACGGGCGTAAGTATCGTATTGCACCCCCGCAGTCCGATGGTGCCGATTATCCACATGAATGTGCGCTACTTTGAGATGACCGAAGAGACCTGGTGGTTTGGCGGCGGTATCGACCTGACGCCCCATTACGTGGTGCCGGCCGATGCACAGTATTTTCATGAGCAACTCAAAAACGTGTGCGACCAGCATCATCCGGAGTACTACCCACGCTTCAAGCAGTGGGCCGATGATTATTTCTACCTGAAACACCGCGATGAAACGCGGGGGATCGGCGGTATCTTCTTTGACCGGTTGAGTCACTCCGACGAATTCGGGCAGGAAGACCGCTTTGCCTTTGTACGCGATGTGGGCGAGTTGTTTGCGCCACTGTATATTGAGCTCATGGGCCGCCACAAGGACGAGGAGTACGACGACCGGGAAAAGCAATGGCAGCTATTGCGCCGGGGTCGCTACGTGGAGTTCAATCTGGTGTGGGATAAAGGGACCAAATTCGGCCTCGACACAAATGGTCGTACCGAGTCCATCCTCATGAGTATGCCGCCCACGGCCAACTGGGAGTACATGCACGAGCCCAAGCTCAACAGCAAAGAACGAGAGACGCTGGATTTGCTCAAAAAGGGCGTGGATTGGCTTCATTTGAATGCACAATGATGAGTGCTAAATGCTCAATGAATTCATCATTCAACATTCATCATTTAGCACTGAACATTGAACATTCCTACTGGCAGAGTATCGAGATCGGCTCTGTCTGTATTTCATTGCTTAAATTCCCGGCGCGGTCGCGGATCTGAATGGTGTAGAACATTTCATCGACCGGAAATTCCTCGCTTGGGATACACGCCAAGTTGGTGTTGGGAAAGGTACAACAGAAGAATTTAGTCGAGGGACTATTGGTGATCTTCAGGGCAATTTCGCCGCTTATCCCGTCGCCGGAGCCCAATTGAGGAATTTCGTTGACCTTGAAGCTGTGCCGGAATCCGTCGCGGCTGTCGGTCAGGAAAATATTGATACTGTCGGCATCACCCAGGTCGCCATCCCCATCGGTGAAGGAAAAGCGGATGATCAGGGTATCGATTTGGGGTATATTATTGCGGCTTTGCAGGATCTCGGTGCGATTCATTCCCACGTATTCGATCTCGGGTTCGATGGGATAGGTGGGAGCATTGGCGCAACCCGACAACCAAATGGCTAATCCGACAAACCCCAGGAGATAGCATGCTGTTCTTCTCATGTACGTCTTTTATCTATTAACAGTAAAATAGCCAATTTTGATGGATCAAGCCACCAGTTTTACGTCGTCCAGAAGCCAATTGCTGGATCGGATTGAGGCGGTATCGGCTGGCTCCTTCGAATCGGTGGCTTTGGACGTCTTTCAGTTTCAGGCGGTTCACAACCCGGTCTATGCCTCGTTTTTGTCCCTGCTCGGGGTGCAACCGGCTCGGGTGCAGCGCCTGGATCAGATCCCCTGCCTGCCGATTTCCCTGTTTAAAACACACCAGTTGCAAACTGGTTCCTGGGAACCCGAGGTGGTCTTTACCAGCAGCGGTACAAGTGGTGTGGCCACTTCCCGCCATCATGTGCGTAGCACTGACTGGTACGATCGACTGGCCTTGCGTTCCTTCGAGAAGATGTACGGCTCCGTTCGGGATTATGTCGTACTGGCCTTACTACCCGCCTATTTAGAACGCAAGGGCTCCTCTTTGGTGCATATGGCTCAGCATTTTATTCGGGCTTCCGCCAAAAAAGCGTCCGGTTTTTACCTCCACGATTACGATGCCTTAGAGGAGCAGTTGCAGGCTTGTGCCAAATTAAAACAACCTACCTTACTGCTGGGAGTGAGCTTCGCCCTTTGGGACCTTGCGGAGCGGGGCGTGACCGGCTTTCCCGAGCTGACCGTAATGGAAACCGGGGGTATGAAGGGCAGGCGAAAAGAGCTGACGCGCTCGGAGTTACACGCTATTTTAGGTCCTGCCTTTCGGCAAAAAAAGATACATTCGGAATACGGAATGACGGAATTACTGTCCCAGGCCTATTCCCGGGGCGACGGGCTGTTTGAACCCGGAGCCACTATGCGCGTTTGGTTGCGGGAGCCCACTGATCCCTTCGCGCAGGTCAAAACCGGAAAAACCGGAGCGATCAACGTGATCGACCTGGCAAATATCGACAGCATCAGCTTCATTGCAACCGATGATCTGGGGCGTCGCTATACCGATGGTACCTTCGAGGTGCTGGGCCGGCTCGACGCCAGTGATGTGCGCGGATGTAATTTACTGGTGTTGGATTAATAACATACGAAAAACCACTACATGACCATACTATTGTACGGAGCCTACGGTTACACCGGCCGGCTCATAGCCGAAGAACTTAAGAAGCAGGGCCAGCAAGCCGTTTTAGCCGGAAGGCGCGAAGAGCCCTTGCGCAAAATGGCGGAGGAATACGGCTGGGAATACCAGGCTTTCGATCTCTCGGACCAGGAGGTGCTGGATAAAAACCTCTACCAGGTCCCTCTGGTCATTCACGCAGCTGGTCCCTTCATTCATACGGCCCAGCCAATGATTGACGCCTGCCTGCGTACCCAGACGCATTACCTGGATATCACAGGTGAGGTTCCCGTCTTTGAGCTGGCTGCTGCCTATGATGACCAGGCCAGGGCCGCCGGCGTGGTAGTCATGCCGGGAACGGGCTTCGACGTAGTCCCTACCGATTGCGCTGCTCGCTATTTAAAAGACCAATTACCCGAGGCGAATGACTTGCAACTGGCCTTCGCCTCGGCCGGCGGTGGGTTCTCCCGCGGGACCGCTCTGACCATGGTGGAGAATCTCGGCAAGGGTGGTGTCATTCGCCGCGACGGTCAGATTATTAATGTAAAAGACGCGTACGAGGGACGCACCATACCGTTCATGGACAAAGACCGCTTCGCTATGACCATTCCCTGGGGCGATGTATCGACGGCCTACCACACCACGGGTATTCCGAACGTCAAGGTCTTTATGTCGACCCATCCCAAAACCTTCAAGCGCCTGCGCCGGATGCGCTTCCTGAACTGGCTCCTCAAGACCGAGCTCGTCAAGAGCCGGATACGTAAGCGCATCGAACAAGGACCAGCCGGCCCCGACGCCGAGGACCGCCAGAACTCCAATATGTATATCTGGGGGCAAGCCACGGCCCCTGACGGGAGCACCAACTCGGTGCAACTAAAAACACCCTCTGGCTACGCATTGACAGCCATGGCCAGCGTCCACATCGCAAAAAGGGTCCTGAACCACGAGCTAGAGGCCGGGTTCCACACACCGGCGGGCGCGTTCGGGGCGGATCTTATCATGGAGTTTCCCGGGGTGGAGCGACGTGAAATGCTGAATGCTCAATGATGAATGGATCGAATTGTTTTTGGCGGTCGCCCAAATGGGAATTGGTCTAATTAGGGGTGGAATGCTCAGTGCTCAATGATGAATGAA
>JASBTH010000494.1 GCA_030148525.1 Saprospiraceae bacterium
TGTTACTTCCGCTTTCCGACCTCCGCTTTCCGATCTTCTTTTGCCGTAAGGCAAAGCTAATGGCGGGTGATCCGCGCTCCGATGCTTTGCAACCGCTCATCAATCCGCTGGTATCCGCGGTCGATCTGGTGAATATTGTGGATAATGCTGGTGCCATTGGCCGAGAGGGCGGCGATCAACAAAGCGACTCCGGCCCGAATATCTGGTGAGCTCATCTCTATACCGCGCAACTGCGTGCGTCGTTCCAGACCGATTACGGTGGCCCGATGCGGATCACACAAGATGATCTGAGCTCCCATATCGATGAGCTTATCCACGAAAAACAACCGGCTTTCAAACATCTTTTGGTGAATGAGTACACTGCCTTTCGCCTGGGTGGCAACCACCAGTACAATACTCATCAGGTCGGGGGTGAATCCGGGCCATGGAGCATCGTAAATGGTCATTATCGACCCGTCAATAAAGGTTTGGATCTCGTAGATTTCCCGGGGTGGGATACGCAGATCGTCACCGTGGCGTTCCAGTTCGATACCCATGCGTTCAAAAACACTGGGAATGATGCCCAGCTCGTCAATGCTGGCATTGGCAATGGTGATATCGGATTGCGTCATTGCTGCCAATCCGATGAAACTTCCGATCTCGATCATGTCGGGCAGGATACGGTGATGTGTCCCGCCCAGAGCCGTGACTCCCTCGATGGTAAGCAGGTTGGAACTGATGCCCTGAATGTTGGCACCCATCCGCGATAACATGCGGCAAAGTTGCTGGACATAAGGTTCGCAGGCCGCATTATAGATCGTCGTTTTACCTTTGGCCAGAACAGCTCCCATAATTACGTTGGCGGTACCCGTAACGGATATCTCATCCATCAGGATGTGGGTACCCTGTAATTTTTTGGCCTCTACGAAGTACAGGTTGCGGTCGGCATCGTATTTAAATTGAGCGCCCAGCTTTTCCAGCCCGTGAAAGTGCGTATCAAGGCGGCGGCGCCCGATCTTATCACCCCCGGGTTGGGGCAGGAATGCTTGGCCAAAACGCGCCAATAGGGCACCGATCAGCATGACCGAACCCCGTATACGGCGGGCATCCCGGTGGAATTCCGCACTGTGCATCTGGTCGGGTTGCACCTGGTCAGCCTGGAAAGCATAAGTCGTTTCGTCCTTTTGCTCTACCTGAACGCCGAGGGCTCTGAGCAAGTCGAGTAATCGACGCACATCCTGAATGTCGGGAATATTGGAGATAGTAACTCGCTCGGAGGTCAGCAGGGAAGCACAAATGACCTGTAAGGCTTCGTTTTTAGCACCTTGTGGATGCAGGGTACCCTGTAGTGTCTGGCCACCTTCAACCTCGAAAAAATCCTGCGTCATAATATGTTGTGGAAGACCGGTTTAGTTTTTGTTTTTTCGGCCCCGGCTTCCGCCTTTTGATCGGCCTTTGTAGTTGCTGCGTTTTCCGCGCCCTCCACCGGAACCGCCACGACGGTTATTATTTGAGCTTGTGCTCGTGTTATTGGTCAGGTTAGTGATGGACTCATCATCGGGTAATTGGAGCTTACCGTTAGACAAGCCGCGCAAATCGTTTTTGATGACATCATCACTTACGAAGTGTTCTTTATTCCAGGTGCGGTAGGCTAGTTTCATGTACGAGCCTATCGTTCGTACAAAACCATCTTGCTTTTCGCCCGGCTCCATTTCGAGGGCCTTTTTAATGAGCACCTGTACATTGTGACCGTAATGGCGGTAGCGGGCTTCGGAAACGGGATAGGGAATCATATCCGGACGCTTTTCGGCCTCTTCTTTGTTCGGACGATCACCATTGGGTGGTGTCACATCGATTTCATACTTAGCAATGCGAAAAACGTGTTTCCACAGTTTGTCGCGGTAGTCTTCCATATTGCGGCTTTGGGGAGCCATTTGCAACATGAGGTCGACAATTCGTTCGATGAAAGCCTGCCGCATCTTATCATCTTCGATGTCTTTGGCATACTTGATCATCTCTTGAATATTGCGACCGTATTCGGGTATGATTAGTTCTTCTTTCTCGGAGTTATACTCCATGTTTAATGCATTCATAACTGATGCTGTGTGTGTTGCTTAAAGGTTATTCAACGGTAACGGACTTGGCCAGGTTGCGTGGTTGGTCTACATTGCAACCCCGCATCAACGCAATGTGATACGAAAGTAGCTGAAGTGGTATTACCGATAGTAAAGGAGAGAAAGGCTCATCGGTGGCGGGGATCTCAATAGTCTGGTCAGCCAGTTGGCTGATGACCTCGTCACCTTCGGGCACTACCGCAATGACGTATCCCTTCCGGGCTTTAACTTCCTGAATATTGCTAACGATCTTTTCGTAGGCACTTGGGTTATTCGCGATAACAATGACGGGCATTTCCTCGTCGATCAGTGCGATGGGGCCGTGTTTCATTTCGGCCGCCGGGTAACCCTCCGCGTGAATATACGAAATTTCCTTCAGTTTGAGGGCGCCTTCCAGGGCCACCGGAAAGTTATAACCCCGGCCTAAATATAACGCATTGGGGCGGTCTTTGATCTCTGCGGCAATGTATTCCACCTTTTTATTCGATTCCAGTACTCGTTCGATCTTCTGTGGTATCTGGGATAGCTCGGTGATCAACTGGTGGTAGCGTTGTTCCGAAATATTTCCCCGCTTATGAGCCAGGTTGATCGCGATCAGGGTAAGCAGGGTTACCTGTCCGGTAAAGGCTTTGGTACTGGCTACTCCAATCTCCGGCCCGGCGTGAATATACGAACCGGCATCCGTCAGCCGGGCGATTGATGATCCGATAACATTGACCAGGCCGTAAATGAGGGCTCCTCGCTGTTTGGCAATTTCAAGGGCAGCAAGGGTGTCGGCCGTTTCACCGGATTGGGATATGGCAATGACCACATCGTCTTCGGTTAAAATGGGATTGCGATAGCGGAATTCCGAGGCGTACTCCACCTCTACATTGATCCGGGCCAGGTCTTCAATCAGGTATTCTCCGATCAGGCCGGCGTGCCAGGAAGTTCCGCAAGCCACTATAATGATTCGTTTGGCATGAATGATCCGGTTGGCGTATTCCTCAATTCCACTGAGCTTGATCCAGCCTTCAATGGGGTGCATGCGACCCCGCACGGCATCCTGAACGGTCTGTGGTTGCTCAAAGATCTCCTTGAGCATGAAGTGGTCGTATCCACCCTTTTCCAGTTGCTCTATCTTCAGATCCAGCTCTTGCACGTAGGGGCGCTGCTGCTCGTTTTCGATAGTCTTTATGTCGAGCCCTTTTCCCAGACTGATGGTGGCGATCTCTTCGTCTTTTAGGTATACGACTTTGTTGGTGTGCTCGACAATGGGGGTGGCATCAGAAGCAATGAAAAAGGCATCATTACCCAGGCCGACTACCAGCGGACTTGCTTTGCGGGCAGCAACTACTTTTTGCGGGTCATCTCTATCCATGACGACAATGGCATAGGCACCAACGACTCGGGTCAGTGCCAGCCGGACGGCCTCCTCCAACGGGAGGTTTTCCTCCCGCTGAATAGCATCAATTAAGTTGACAAGTACTTCCGTATCCGTTTCGCTCTGAAAGGTATATCCCTCCTTGGTAAGTGCTTTCTTGAGAATGTCGTAGTTCTCAATGATCCCATTGTGGACCAGTGCCAGGCGGCCTCCATCAGAAAGATGGGGGTGGGCATTTACATCGTTGGGCGCTCCGTGGGTCGCCCAACGGGTATGACCAATACCCATCCGGGCGGTCAGGTTCATTCCCGAAACGGCTTGCTCGAGTTCACTGACTTTACCCTTTCGCTTGACGACCTGCAGGTCGCCATTCATCAGTGCAACTCCCGAACTATCGTATCCACGGTATTCCAATCGTTTCAAACCACTAAGGAGTTTGGGGAAGGCTTCTTCACGTCCGATGTAAGCGACTATTCCGCACATAAAAGACAGGTTTGAGGTTTGAGGTTTGAGGTTTGAGGTTTGGGGTTTTAGGAGACCTGTAACCTGGCCTCAAACCCCATACCTCATACCTCAAACCTGACATGTTATTCCAGATTTGTGACCGTCAGGCTCAACCTGATTCGTTCGGGACCCTGCGAAGGGTTGGTCAGCACTATCCGCGAAGCGCGTTCCGGACGAGGGAAAGCACTCAGAATAATTTCATCGTCAGCTAGTCCGTCGATAACATCCTGGAAATGAGTGCTGAGGGTGAAACGGTATAGTACACCCTCCCCGGTTGGCGACGCCTCCGGTTGACCACCAAACTTATCAGCCAGGTCATCAGAAGCCAGTTGTACATCGTCAATAGCGGTCAATTCGCCATCATCGCTGCGGCGATAGAATATCAATTGCTCCGCCGGGTTGAAATTGGCGGGGTCGTCAATGCCAAGAACAGTAGAGTGAACCACAAGTTCAGCACGGTTCAGGATCACATTGTTCAGGTTAGAGAGGGTAGGGAAGCGGAAGGAAACATTTACACCCTGCATCCCCTGGGCGAACAAAATGCTATCGTTGGAAGGTTCCGGCGACTGGAGATATGGTTCAATGGGCGTTCCTGTGTAGTCGTGTTCAAAGGTGACAAACTTGGTACTGAAGTTGCTGAACGTAAACCGGAACTGCCGGAAGAGAGTGTCGCGCTTGTAGTATAAATACATGCCGCTTTGCTGACTGAACATATCAAAGGAAATGCTGCTTTGGGTGGGGTTTGGAGCGCGCAGGGTAAGCCCATTGAAAGCCCGGATAAACGAGGTGTCAGACTCATAGGTGGTCGTATCCAGGTTGATTAATTCCTGTGCCAGCATCAGGTCGAGCGGAATGCGTAGTGTCACTTGTTGCTGGGTGTCGGGTTCCCCTTGCAGATAGTCGACAAAGGTGACCGTGTCGATATTGGCAGGGGTGATCGTCACCGAACCAATGGGGCTCGGATCGAATGTTACCGTTGTATCCGAGAAAAAATTGTCGTTTTGGTCGAGAAACTCTGAGGCGCGATGCACATCCAGGGTAAAAGGCTCGTCCAGGTTACCGTAGAATCCGGCCGTGTCGTAGGCAAGAACTAAAACGAGTGAATCGGGTTCAGCGTCGGAAAAGTTCGGCCGGGTAAATTCCAGCCTGGCCTGCAGGTGGGTCGTGGCACGGCTGGAGCCAAATACCGGATCTTGCAGGTTGTTGACCATGTAACCTTGCAGGGCCGTGAAGGGTGAGTAGGTAATGACCCGCTCACCGGGAATAGTGGATGCTTCTATGGTAAACGAATCGATGATCTCGAGTTGAGCTGCATCTTCGTCTAGCAAATCAGATCCGAGGGTAGTGGGATCTGTGCAGCCCCAGAATACAGTGAGGCTAAGCAACAACATATAAAGGACGTTCCTCGTCAGGACAGGAATCATATGATCTAACAGTTGGGTTGGCTCTTTTGGCCAGGTGAACAAATGGTCGCCATCCAATTCGGCGGGCTAATCACAACGGAAGCGGCAGCGGTAACCATCCGGTACGCTGCCGCTTCCGTGTTGGAGCGGGCCTATTTTGGGGTGGCGCTTTATTCAGAGACTTCTTCCGGGAACAAAGCGTTGTAAAACTCCATGCAGGCAGGGAATAATTTTTCCAGATCCCCCTCGTACGGCAGCACCGGCTTATCGGTTTTGTTCAGGGCAGTGGAGACATCATCATCCAGGTTTTCACTGCCGCGCACCAAACCGTCGGCAAAAGTAATAGCTCCCTGATGCAACCGGATAGCACCATCCTCCTGATAGGTATCCAGGTCACTGGTGTCCAGGTTATTGATGCTGGCCTTGGTCAGGAAGTTGTCGTCAAAGGTCCCCGCCATCGTTTTATCATAAACGGAATAAACCACTTTAGATTGTTGGAAAAGAGGTTCTGATTTATAGGCGGTTTTCAAATAAAGGGGAACCAGACTGGTCATCCAACCATGGCAGTGGATGATGTCGGGTGGCCAGCCAAACTTTTTTACCGTTTCGAGCACGCCTTTGCAGAAAAAGATCATGCGGTCGGCATTGTCGTCAAAAGGCTTTTCGTTGGCATCCGTGAAGATCTGCTTGCGTTTGAAGAAGTCTTCATTATCGAGAAAATATACTTGCATGCGGGCCTCGGGTATCGAGGCTACCTTAATGATCAATGGGTAATCATCGTCGTCGACGATAATATTCATCCCGGACAGGCGCACAACCTCGTGCAGGCGGTGACGACGCTCGTTAATGGTTCCGAAGCGCGGCATGAGAATCCGGATTTCCATGCCATTTTCTTGTATGTGTTGTGGAAGTTTGCGGGCAATTTCAGATATTTCGCTCAGGGCCGTATAGGGCTGCATTTCTTGCGTAACTATCAGCACTTTCTTTTTACTCATACTTCTGAAATGTGATGGTTTAAATAAGCATTCACCCTGGCACAGGCGAATTATAAGAATGCAAAAATAGCAAAAAACGAGCAAAATTTCGCTAAGTACGGATCGTTTATAGTCACCCACCTGTCAGGTTAGTCTATTTTTCGTGTATCCGAATCATCCTAAATATCTTTCCGTAGCATGCTGTTACTCAAACAGGTTGAGTCCTTACAACGTTTCCTGAGGTCCCGAAAGGAAGCCGGAGACACCATCGGCTTTGTCCCCACCATGGGTGCGCTGCACGAGGGACACCTCGCGCTGGTGCGCAAGGCCCGCTCCGAAAACACCCTCTCCGTATGCAGTATTTTCGTCAACCCCACCCAATTTAATGAGTCGGGAGACCTCGATGCTTACCCCCGCCTGCCCGGCCCCGACCTGGAAGCCCTGACCAGCGTGGGTAATGACGTGGTCCTCATGCCCTCCGTCTCGGAGATATACCCGAATGGCAAGTCCGGAGGAGCACCAGTTGATCTGGCGGGCCTGGATCAACCCATGGAGGGGGCTTTCCGGCCCGGGCACTTTGCCGGTGTCGCCCAGGTCGTGGACCGCCTGCTCGATATTGTACAACCCCATCGCCTGTACATGGGGCAAAAAGATTATCAACAGGCTGCCATTATCGGACACCTGTTGCGGGAAACCGGCCGACCTGTCGAGCTGCGTGTTCACCCTACTATCCGGGAAGCCGATGGCCTGGCGATGAGCTCTCGTAATCTGCGCCTGACCCCCGATCACCGGGAGCGTGCCCCTTCCCTCTATCAGACCCTGCAATGGATTAAAGAAGCCTATCTGCAGGGTGAATCCGTAGCGCAGATCGAACAGGTAGCTATGGACAGACTCGACCAGCCTGGCTTTCGTCCGGAATACGTGCAAATTGTCGATGGCGTTACCCTCCAGCCCGCCCGTACCCCCGATCAACACGAGGTCGTAGTCGCTTGTCTGGCCTGCTGGGCCGGAGATGTACGACTTATCGATAACCTCATCCTCAAAGACAACTGATTTTTGCATCTTTGCGGACTGAATGCCCATAGTCTGCGTTAAACTAATTAGATGCTGGCAGGGTTATTGGTGCGGATTGTATGCGTTCGTTTTTTTGGCGAAAGCCTGAAAAATGGGCATAATGTCCTGAAAACCATGAACATTAGATACTTATGTATATCCACCGGTTTAAGTCGAAAATCCACCGGGCCACTATCACCCAGGCGGATCTTAATTACGTAGGTAGTATCACTATCGACCGCGATCTGATGGAGGCTGCTAACCTTCAGGAAGGCGAGCGCGTACAGATCGTAAATAATAATAACGGAGAACGGCTGGAAACCTACGTCATCCCGGGCGAACGGGGTACGGGGACCATCTGTCTCAACGGAGCAGCGGCCCGCCGGGCCCAGGTGGGCGATGTGGTGATCATCATCGCCTACGCCTGGATGACCCCCGAAGAAGCGTCCGCCTATGAACCCAGCGTAGTCTTTCCCGAAGAGGGTAATCGGTTGCCCCGATAGGTAGCATATTCAGTAAACTGAGCGGTTTGAAAAAGATACTTGCCAACGTCTTACGATTTCTGATTTTCCTGGGCATTGGCCTCGGTATCCTTGGCCTGCTTTACTACAGCCAGCAGAAAGCCTACCGGGAAGAGTGTGCGCTTCAGGGAATTCCCGCCGATCAGTGCAGCTTGCTCGATAAAGTGATTAGCGATTTCGCCACTGCGAATTACTGGTGGATCGGACTGGTGCTGGTGCTCTTCACTGTTTCCAATGTAAGCCGGTCATTTAAATGGATGATGCTCATTCGGCCCTTAGGTCACCGGGTGCGGTTCATCAATGCCTTCGGCGCCATCCTGATCGGGTACTTTGCCAATTTGGGGTTACCACGCCTGGGCGAGGTGGTGCGCGCCGGTACCCTGGCTCGCTACGAACGCATCGGAGCCGAAAAGGTCATGGGAACTATTGTGGTAGACCGGGTGATCGATGTGATCAGTATCCTGTTAATCACTGGCCTTGCCGTACTCCTGGAGTACCGCACCATGATCGATTTTTTTGCCGAGAATACCGGTATTGAGGAAAAAACCGGCGGACTGGGAAATCTGCTGTTGATTTTGGCGGCAGCCGGAGCCCTGTTCATCGGCTTGGTATGGCTGTTCCGGGAGCGCTTGCGCAAAACGGGTATTTACCAAAAAATCCGCTCTATCACTCTGGGGTTTGTCGAGGGCCTGCGGACAATTGGCAAGCTGGATAAACCGTGGTTATTTGTGTTGCACAGTGTCAATATCTGGTTCATGTACTTCTGCATGACCTACGTGTGCACCCTGGCCTTTGCGCCCACCCAGAACCTGACACTGATCGCCGCTCTCATGATCTTTACCTTTGGTGCCTGGGGGATTGTGGTTCCCTCACCGGGCGGAATGGGGACGTACCACTATCTGGTACAGACGGCCCTGTCGATGTACGGGATTAGCGGCGAAGATGGGTTCTCCTTTGCCAATATTGCTTTCTTCAGCATTAACCTGGGGTGCAATGTACTCTTGGGTATTTTGGCCCTGCTATTATTGCCCAGAATTAATCAGCACTACGAACCCCTGCCTCCGGATTCGGAGAACCAGGTAGCCCTTTCGGGATAAATACCAATATATTATGAGCACTTCCTTTTCCAGCCTTACGGCAAAAATCCAGAACCTGGACCAAAGCATACAAACGGTGCGCACCTGGCAACAACAGGGATTGGAAGTGGTGTTTACCAATGGCTGCTTCGATCTGATCCACTACGGCCACCTGCAATACCTGGCTCAGGCCAGTGAACTGGGCGACAAGCTGGTGATTGGTCTGAATAGTGAGGCATCCGTTTCCCGCCTGAAGGGCCCGCACCGCCCCATCAAGGACGAAAAAACGCGCAGTCATTTGCTGGCAGCCCTGGCTTTCGTCGATCTGGTGGTTATCTTTGAAGAGGACACGCCCCTGGAACTAATTCAGGCCTTACGACCTGATGTACTGGTAAAGGGCGGTGATTATACCACCGAACAGATCGTGGGGGCTCCCGAGATGCAAAGCTGGGGTGGTTCGGTAGAGGTACTCTCCTTTGTCGATGGATACAGCACAACAGCCTACGAATCAAAGATTAAAGCTACCAAGGAATAAAAACTGTGTATGCCAACCGTACTAGACGTCGTACAACATCTGGAACAGATAGCACCTCCCGTTTATCAGGAGGGTTACGATAATGCCGGCCTCATTGTCGGTGATCGCGGAGCCGAAGTAAAGGGCATCCTCACCTGTCTGGATTCTACGGAGCCGATAGTGGCCGAGGCTATCAATAAAGGGTGCAACCTGATCGTGGCTCACCACCCCATCGTATTCAAGGGGCTTAAAAGCCTCACGGGGCGTAACTACGTGGAGCGGACTATCCTGGAAGCCATCCGCAATGATATTGCCATCTACGCCATTCACACTAATCTCGACAACGTCCTGAGTCGGGGCGTCAATGAGCGCATCGGCCAGCAGCTTGGCATCGCGAATCGACGCATCCTGGCACCCAAGAAGGTGTTGCGTAAGGTGATTACCACGGTTCCCTATACCCACGTGGCCGAGGTCCATTCGGCCATGGTCGAAGCCGGAGCGCAACATGTTTCGGTTATCGAGCAAATGTCACTGGATAGCGGGGTACAGCCTTCCGGTCAGGAAGAGAATCTGCACGGCCGGTTGGTCCGGCTCGAAGCCATGGTTACCCACGGAGTACACCGCCCCGTCATTCAGGCCCTGAGGAAGCACCACCCCTTCGAAGAAGTACCCTACCACACGGTGAGCCTCGAAAGTGCTTATGCGGAAATAGGCTCGGGGATGCTGGGAGAGCTGCCGGAACCGATGGCTGAAGAAGCCTTTCTGGATATGGTCAAAGAGCGTATGCAGGCCGGTTGTATTCGCCATACTGCCTTACGGCAAAAAAAGGTGGAGCGGATTGCCTGGTGCGGCGGGGCCGGCGGATTCCTCTTGTCGGCAGCCAAAGCAGCCGGAGCGGATGTTTTTGTTACGTCGGACTACAAATACCACGAGTTTTTCGATGCCGACCGCCAGATCGTCATTGCCGATATCGGACACTTTGAAAGTGAGCAATATACCATTCAGTTGTTACAAGAAATATTGTCGGAAAAATTTAGTACTTTTGCGACTTATTCTACAGAGGTGCGCACCAACCCGGTCTTTTACCGGTAGGGTGATTCATTTCATCGTCAATAAAATTATCTGAGGAGCCTATGGCCACTGAAAATAATACCGTAGCAGAAAAGCTTAAGAAGCTGTTTGAGTTGCAACAGATCGATTCCGAGCTGGATCAGATCGAAGTGTTGAAAGGAGAGTTGCCCATTGAGGTTAGCGATCTGGAAGATACCATTGCCGGCCTGGACAAACGGGTCAATAAGTTGCAAGGTGAAATTGATGAGCTCAACGACACGGTAAGCGGACACGAAGCAGCTATCAAGGAAGCGGAGTCCCTCATCGAGCGCTACAATACCCAGTTGGATAACGTCAAGAACAATCGCGAATACGATGCCCTGACCAAAGAGCTGGAAATCCAGAAACTGGATATTCAACTTGCCGAGAAACGCATCCGCGAAGCCAATGTAACCATTGCCGGTAAGGAGGAGACTCTGGGTGCCGCTCAGGAGCGCCTGGATAAGAAAAAGAAGGACCTGGAAATTAAAAAGGTCGAGCTGGAAGAGATCAGCGCCGCTACTGCGAAGAAAGAAAAAGAGTTACGCGCCGCTTCCGAGAAGAAGCGCAAGGGCATAGAAGATCGACTGATCAACGCCTATGATCGCATTCGCGAGCGCTACCGCAATGGCCTGGCCGTTGTTACGGTTGAGCGGGATTCCTGTGGCGGATGCTTCAATCAGATTCCTCCCCAGGTACAGCTCGAGATATCCATGCGCAAGAATATTATTGCCTGTGAGCACTGCGGCCGGGTACTGGTCGATGATCACATCCTGACGGGCGAGCCTCAGGAAAAGGAGAAGGCGTGATGTTTTGTTGTGGTTTTATATTGAAACCCCTCTGAATCACAGACTAAGGTCACTACCGCAAGCGTGTATTCCTTAGGTAATCAGTGATTACGTACTCATGTCGCCAGGAGGTTCTATCCGGAACGGCCCTTCCTTCAGAGTGATAAACATCCTGAATACCGCCATTACGGTATTCAACTCCTCCAATGTAGTCGGTTTGATCCACTGGAACAATGGTAGAGTCGATTTTTGCCGTAAGGCGCAGGCCAGGCAGCGCATGAAAACCTGGCTTAAAGACAATGGAGTCCTGTGCGATAAGTACTGTTGAATCCAAGGCCGTCGGTTGACCGTCGGTGATTATGAACCGGGCCCGGTATTGGTTTTCTGTGAAGGGTCCGGTCAGAATGATGCTGTCGTTAAGTACCTCTTTTCGCAGCTTGTTGCCTGCGGCATCGGTGATATGTCCTTTTGCCTTGATGCAAAAGGATCAAAAAATCAAGACCAAATAAGGCTAGTCCATACTCGTCGTGAACTGGTTTGGAAAGATTAGGGGGCAGTAATTTTGGTTACTATCAAGGCAAAAAACGCAGGCGATGCAGTGCATCGGCGAGGCTTTTTAACGCAGAGAGTAAGCAAAAGTACACCCCGTAAATTGTCAAGCCAGTTCGCGACGAGTATACAAAA
>JASBTH010000010.1 GCA_030148525.1 Saprospiraceae bacterium
CGAGGCTGGCTTTAACTCCAAATCATCCTTCAATACCCTCTTTAAGAGAAGTACTGGTATGACACCTTCTCAATTCAAAAAGCAAGGAGGAAGTCAGCAAAACTCTTGATGGAAAATCCGTTCAAGATCGCGTTTCTGAACGACCGGAAGGAGCAAAACCGGCAACTTGGATTTATTCGCAAATAAAAATCACACCGATGAATTACAAGTTAATACCAGCGGTCTTGGCTCTGATCCTTCCCGGCATTACGTGTGCCCAAACCTGGGAAATCACCGGACGAATAGAAGGCACTGCCATTGAAAACCTGCAACTACGCGAACTGGACCTTGCTACGGGGGAATACCACCCATTGGCCACCGTCCCGGTGCAAGCGGATGGCCGTTTTGACTGGCAAGGTAAATGGTCCGAACCAACACTGTATCGCCTGGAGGTGGATAGCACCAGCATGATCACGCTGGCCATTGATCAGCCGGAAGCGGTAACAATCACGATTACAGAGACAGCTAATGCAGCCCGTACTTCTTCCATAACGGGGTCCCGGGGTACCACCTGGCTGCGCACCTTCCCGGGGAAACTACAACAATTGCTGGGGCATCATTTTGGGGCTTTGAAAGGACAGATGGAAGCGGCTGTCGCCAAAAAAGACAAGGAAAGGATAGCCGAGCTGGAGGAAAAAATAGCGCAACAGTTTCCCCTCTTCACGGCCGACCTGAAATCTCTGGTCGTCGATAGTCTCGGTATCACCGCAGCGGTGTACGGGTTATGGGATTATATCGACCCCAATAAAGGAATGGATATCCTGGATGCCGTGGTAGCACAATTTCAGAAGCAACATCCTTCCTGGGAGGTCACCCGCGCTTTAAGCCGGAAACTATCGGCCATCAAGGGCCTGGGGCCCGGCGTTGCGGCTCCCGACTTTCAACTGTCCGATCGTCAGGGGAAAGTTCGTGCTCTTTCCGATTATAGGGGGCAATACCTCTTCGTGGACTTCTGGGCCTCCTGGTGTCTGGCCTGCCGGGCTGAAAACCCCAGGCTGGTTGAGCTCTATCAGGCCTTTGCTGGCGATAGGTTTGCGATGCTCGGGGTTGGGATCAAAGACGAAAAGTCAGCCTGGAGCAAGGCTATTGAGAAAGACCGCCTCCCCTGGCCCCAATTGCTGGATAAGGATAACCGGGTAGCCGAACTGTATTTCATTCAATCGCTTCCGCAAAATGTATTCATTGATCCGGATGGAACTATCCTGGCCCGAAACCTGAATGCTGCTGAGTTAGCTGAACTTCTGAAGGATTTGCTGTAGAAATGGAAATTGTCGGTATAAGTGCTCATTGAATGTGCATTCATCCAATAGGACACCAACCGGGTTTTGACGAATGTCACTTGATTATCATGCTAAAGGTCCCTTTGTTCCCTCTAGTCTTCGCGCCCGATGCCCAATGCCCTACGCAGCCAGGGGCAGAGTACTGGTAGTTACGAAATTGCAAAGGGAAAGCGCGATCCGGAGGATCACGCACCAGTCTCAGCGCTCTACGCCCGATGCCCTACGCAGCCAAGAGCAGAGAATTAATCACCAGGAACTCCCAAAAAGACCAGAGCAAATCTGGTCCCTCCGGTCCCTGCGCTCTACGCCCGATGCAGCCAGGGGCAGAGTACTGGTAGTTACGAAATTGCAAATGAAAAGCGCGATCCGGAGGATCACGCACCAGTCTCAGCGCCCCACCGCCCGGTAGCGCAAGGTCCAACCTGTGTCGGTCCCACTGCCGTCGGTCACGAACCAGACTAACACCTGATTGGTTCGTGACTGAATCCGGGGAGGCCGGGCCGGACCACTAAATTTGGCAATGGCCTGGGCGGGAACGGAAGATGTACCATCGAATAGGTATACATAATCGCGCTGTGCTTCGGTGGAAAAATCTTCGAACCAGATCTCTATCCGTTGGCCCTCGGGCACGGTGATTTGCCAGCGACAATCGGCCCGGTTGGCGTAGGGGAGCTCTTCGCTGCCATCCGTGAATTGGCCTTTGGGTGTTTCCCAGAACTGTGTTTCCCGGCAGTAAAGTGTTGAGGAATCAATGGTTTCCGTCCAGTAGTCGAGTATAAATGGTGAGGGTGTGCGGTTGTGTGTCTGTTGATAGATAACTTCCGCCTCATTTCCGGGAACGAAGGCCGTCTGTTGATCCTGACCAAACTTCAATTGATGGACGAATTGTCCCTTGGCACCCTGAATGCGGATGGATTCCCGGTCCGTACCCCGGGGCACACTCAATCGAAACCGGATACCCTCATACGCTCCGTCGGGCGCAATAGTCCAGGTATGGGTATGCGTTTTGGCTGGCATGGTTTCCGGCGATAGCGTTCCTTCACTCAAATCGGGCTGGTGCGGCAGGCAGCATCGATCGGGGTGTCGACCCCATGCTAAAGCGCGTGACATATTCGGTAATCCGGCACCCAGCTTACCTGCAAATCGTGGTTCCACCTTATTCAGGGGACTGGCTGTATTCTTCAGGATGCGGATTAGGTCTTCGGTAGGCAGGTCAGGTCCTGCCTGGCGTAGGGTCGCCCAGGCGGCAGCAATCGTGGCCACAGCCGCTGAGGTACCATTCCCTGTTCGCTGACCACCTCCGGCACGGGCTCCGATCACCCCCTGTCCCGGGCCGCACAGATCGACCGGTATTCCGTAATTGGCCGCCGGTATCTTGTGCAACCGGTCGTCAACGGCACTGATCGCTACTACATTAGGATGGGAGGCCGGCGGCTGTATGTTTTCATCATAGGTATTCCCGGAGGATGCCAAAACGGGGATGCCTTTTTCGGAAGCCCGCCGAAGTAACCGCTCCTCTTCATCAGAAAGGATGCCACCACTCCAGGCGCATACTATAAGGTCGACCTCCTGGTCCAGTGCATAGGCAATACCGGTATAACCCTCCCGCAGGTATGTCTGCCGGGCCCCGTCGCTCAGCGCCTTTACCGGGAGGATTTTAAAAAGCCTGGAAGCCTGTTCGCCATAGGCTCGACGCAGCAGGGAGGTGATCACGCCACTCACGTAAGTGCCGTGATAGAAAAGCTGCTGCCGACCTTCAGGAATGGACACATTGGGGTCACCATCGGCGACGTCCCAACCCAGGTGATCATCCCGGTATCCATTACCGTCATCGTCGATATTATTCCCCGGTATCTCCCGGTTCGATCGCCACCAGAAGGAGTTTAGATCGGGATGTTCCAGGTCGAACCCATCATCAATAACGGCTATAATGATCGTTTTTTTGGCGGAAGCCCCTTCCAGAACCGGCCACTCCATCGCCGACAAAAACCAGGTAGAGTCGGGTATTTCCCGGGCGTTGACCGTGGTGGCTATGCTTACGCAAAAAAGAGGTAGCAGGGTCAGGTACTTCATAGGAGCTTTGGATACCTTATTGTAGGTTGAGGTTGAGGTTGAGGTTGAGATTGAGGTTCCCTCCTTCACTGCGTTTCGGCGGGCAGGGAAATTTCAGGTTGAGGTTTAGAATCGGCCTCTCCCGACATTGTGCGAAAGAGCACTAGCGGTCCTTTTCAATTTGTGGGAGAGGGAGGTGTTTTCGAGGTCTATATGTACCCCACCGCTAAAGCGGGTGGGCTTATCTTTTCCGATTTCCGACCTCCGACTTCCAAATCATTGCTTGCGAATCGTGTGCGTATGCGTTGGCAATTGGGGCAATGTCAGCGTATTGGTTTCGGTACCACCCCGTTGGCCTAATTGACGAGGGGAGAGGCCGGGGCCCGTTCCGGGATGAATGGCCGCACGCCCGCGCAGGTCGGGTAATGCAAAGGTCGTTCGCCCATCACCGCCGTAGATGGTACCCAAGAGGGCAAAAAGGGCTTGGTTCTGAGCAATGGCCAGCAACTGACCATCGCAGAAAGCCCAGCCACGGGGTGCAAAATTCCCACCAAACATAATGATCTCAGCAATAAAAGGCTCTATCCCATTGCGCGACGGGAAAACACCCTGAAGCGCAATGATATAATTGATCCCCAGGTAGGGTTGCATATTATTAACTGGCTGATTCTGCCCCACCGGGTCGACAATCAGATCGGCAGCCACCCAGTTGTTACCATCGTAGCTGATCATGTTTCCTTCTACCAGTGGCCCATCCACCACGACGGCCTGGGCGAGTGTATTGCGCTCATCGGTGGTGATAACCATACCGCTACCCGCACCGGTGATCTGCTGGGCCGGGGAGGCGGAAAACAGGGGGTCCGTTTCATCGACCTGCCCCGCATTTTGCGCGTAGAGGGCATAGGGTACGCTTTGCAGTTGGGTGGTGCCTGCTTCATTTCCGTCGACATTGATGTTGAGCGAATAAGGGCCCTTGGCCCAGTCGATAGCCGAAAAGTCATCACTAGTCGATCCGGTGCCGATGGATACATTGACCAAAGCCAGGGGGTTGGTCATTACCGTATGGGCCTCGGTATAGAGGGGATTACCCTCGTCAGAACTCCGGTAAATGGAAAACGTAATGGTTACCTCCTTATTGGACAAGAGGGAACCCTCCGGATTGCGCAGGACAGATTGGAAGTTGAAAGAGGCAGGCGCCTGGGCCGCCAGCCAGCAAAAGGTCACGGCCAATGCCAGCGTAATAAGTAGCTTTTTCATAATCGGTTATTTAGGGCTTCAGAATTTTAAAAGATCGAATGCGCTTATCCGTCGATAAAACGGATAAGATATACATGCCTGCCGGCAGATCCTCGGTTGACAAACGGACGAAGCTGTCGCGAAAAGGCAAGGTGCGAAGTTGTTGGCCCGACTCATTGTAGAGGGCCACGGAAAGCTTTTCCGTCTGCCCCGTGGTTGTCACCTGAACGTAGGTTTGTGTGGGATTGGGAAACACCTCAAAGGTGTATCCATCGTCAAACACAGCCCGGGTAGGGGTCGTTACCAGATAGACCTGGTGGAAACCCACGGAATGGATGAGGTCGGCATTTTCTTCCGATAAAATGGTGGTTTCACCGATGGTAAAAGCAATAGTTCCCGTAGCGTAGGAAAATTCACTACCAGCGGTCCCAACAACTTGCTGGGCGGAGGATCGGAATGGTCCGGTACATAAACAGAAACACATGCTCAACCCAAAAACTAGTGCTTTCATAGTGGTTGGTTGAGGTGGATAATTGGGGAAGGGTTCTCCTACAATATGCAAAAATCCAGCGACTTAAACCAGACTATCCGGACGAGGCGGCCTAAACCACCCTTGGACCAGCTATCGGTTTCTGTCCGATTCCAGGATCTCCTGCGCCAGTTCTTCCGAATCGCCGTACTGTTCCTGTAGTTCACTCAGGCGTTGGTGGAGTTGCTGGCGAATATCGGCGTATTCGGGATTGTCGTATTCGTTCGACAGCTCCTGCGGGTCCTCCTGTAAGTCGTACAATTCCCACTCGTCGACGTCATGGTAGAAGTGGATCAGTTTATAGCGGTCGGTACGCACCCCGTAATGCCGTTTTACGGCGTGGATGCCGGGGTATTCGTAGTAGTGGTAGTACACCGCATCCCGCCAGTCACCACCTTCCTGTTTAAGCACGGGGACGAGGCTCTGTCCCTGCATGTCCCCGGGGGCTTCCACGCCGGCAATCTCCAGGAAAGTCTGCGCAAAGTCGAGGTTCTGGACCAATTTCCGGTTGCGGACCCCCGCTTCCACCTGCCCCGGCCAGCGTACGATGAGGGGCGTACGGAAGCTCTCTTCGTACATAAACCGCTTGTCGAACCAGCCGTGCTCACCCAGGTAAAAGCCCTGATCGGAGGTATACACAACGATGGTGTTATCGGCCAGGCCGGTGCTGTCGAGGTATTCGAGCACCCGGCCCAGGTTGTCATCCACTGCCTTGATACAAGCCAGGTAATCCTGCATGTACCGCTGATACTTCCAGCGGGTCAGGGAATCACCGCTGGGTGTATTTTTGGCGAAAGCCGTATTGATAGGGCCGTAGGTTTCATCCCATTCGGC
>JASBTH010000011.1 GCA_030148525.1 Saprospiraceae bacterium
TGGTGTATTTATTCAGCAATCCAATGCCCGTAACCAACCCCGTCAAATAGAGGTAGCGGTTGTCCTCGTCCTTGAGATAGCAAACCAAATAGTAGAAACCCAGGGTCCAGCACAATTGATCGAAAGCAACCGGCTGGAACAGGGTGTGATTGCGGTAAAAGGGCAGGAACCCCAACACACAGGCACCGGCAAGCAGGATCGCCTTCCAGCTACCGCCCCATTTTTTTGCCGAAAGGCAGCAAATAACCAAAATGGCCACCCCGGCCATGGTCGGGAAAAGGCGCATGCCCACCAAAGATGTGTCGAACAGAATCGTTGACAAACGACCCAGCCACCCGATCAATGGCGGGAACTCCATATAGCCCCAGTCCAGGTGTTGTCCGACTGACAGGTGTAGCAATTCATCACGGTGGAACCCGTAGTGACGGTTACCCAATAGCTGAATGATCAGTTTTATCAAAGCCATGGAGGCGATCACGGGAAGGTGTTTGCGCATGCCAAAAGATAAATATTTACTTCGGGAATGATTGGTAAGCCAACGGGCATTCCTGCCTAACGAATGCCCTCCCAAGACGGCCATCTTTGTGCTGTATTTAATCACAACCAAAACAACAAACCATGGCTACATTTGAAGTGCCCACCCGCAACCAAGTTTCTGAGAACAATCAACAGATCTTTGACCAACTCGAAAAAGGCGTTGGCTTCGTTCCCAATCTGTACGCTGCCTATGCCTACAACGATACCGCCCTGGGCGATTACCTCGCCTTGCAAAACCGCAAAAGCACCCTGAAAGCTAAAGAGCGCGAAGTGATCAATCTGGTGGTCAGCCAGGTGAATGATTGCCGCTATTGCCAAAGTGCACACACCGCCCTGGGTAAAATGAACGGCTTCACCGACGAACAGATCCTCGAGATCCGCGGCGGTTCGGCCTCCTTTGACCCCAAGCTGGATGCGCTGGCCAGATTCGTGCAGAATATCACGGTTAACCGGAGCAAGCCCGATCCCGAAGTGGTCGATGCTTTCTTTGCTGCCGGCTACGACAGAGCCAACCTCGTTGATGTAATCATCGTAATTGGTGACAAGATCATCAGCAACTTTATCCACGGTACCACCAACGTACCCATCGACTTCCCCCTCGCACCCGAACTGGAAACACAGACTGCATAGTTAGGTAATTCAGATGCGTAAACGGAACGCTCCTGCCCCCGTGTGGTGGGAGCGTTTTTTGTGGCTTTCGCCAAAAGAATCCTGCCTAAGACGTCAACGAATCCAACGTCAACCCCTCGTAGTGATCAATAAACCGCAGGATATTATCGTACTGCGCAAATTCCTCCCGGGCGTGCGTAGTGGTTACGATCACCGACCTGGCGCCGGCGCGGTGGGCCGCCTCCGCACCCGTCACGCTGTCCTCGAAGATCAGGCAATCCGCCACGGGCAGATCCATAGAGGCCGCTGCCTTTTCAAAGATCTCGGGATCGGGCTTGCCTTTGGAAACGCTCTTGGCGTGGAAAACACCGGAAAAGTAATCACTTAACTCCAGGTGTTCGACCACAAATTCAGCATTTTCGGGTGGTGCTGCGGTGCCAATGGCCATGGGAACCCCCATATCACGGATATGGTCCAGAAAGGCAGGTAAACCGTCGATAAGCTTTAGGTCGGGGAGGAAGATCTCCCGGTAGGTGGCCTCTTTTTCCCAGGCAATCTGTCGGCGCTCCTCAGTGGTAAACCGATCGCCGAAAATACGCTCCAGGATCTCCTCGTTGATGCCGTGGATCTTTTCTTTTACTTCTTCGATCGACATATCAAGTCCCAGGTCCCGCAATTTGCGTTGCCAGGCCCGGTGGTGAACCATCATATTGTCCACCATGGTACCGTCCATATCGAAGATGATGCCTTTAAACATGTATTCGTTTTTGTGTTTGTTGGTCCGGCTCCGGTTGGGAAGAACCGGAGCCGGACTTTCGAAATTATCCCTGGAAGTACAGATACGCAGCCAGGATCAATACTACGACCAATACCGAGAAAACAATATCAATAGTCCGGTAGGTCGATTTGGTCTCGGCCCGTTGCTCACTCGAAACGGTGCTGATGGTAAGCCCATCCAGTTTCTCCCAGGCCGGTGCCTCGGAAGCGTAGCTCACCACTACCATGGTGATGGCGGAAATGAGAAAGATCAGAAGGCTGTAATACTGGAAGAACATATTATTCAGGATCCAGAAAAAGGAACCTTCTTCGTAGGTGAAATTATCGCTCAGCATTACCGGCGTATCGATGATCAGGCGGAAAAGACCCAGTACAAATCCAACTAACAGGGCTGCGAGAGCACCCTTGGCATTCAGGCGTTTATTGAAGACCCCAAAGAAGAATACCACAAAGATAGGCGGAGCCAAATAGCCCTGCACACTCTGCAGGTAATCGTACAGTCCGCGGCTTCCCTGGATAACGGGAATCCACAAGAGGCCGATCACAACCATTACGGCGGTGGCGATCCGGCCTACCCGCACGAGTTGCTTTTCCGACACATTGGGACGAAACTTGGAGTACAGGTCCATAGTAAACAGGGTCGAGGAGGCGTTGAATACCCCCGCCAGGGAACTCATCAGGGCTGCCAGCAGACCAGCTACTACGATGCCGCGAATACCGGGAGGCAGTATGTTGGCCACCAGTAGCGGGAATACCTGTTGGGCATTCGCGTTGATGATATTCCCTTCGCTGTCGAGGATCTCATTAGCAATACCCGGCATTTTACCACTGGCGGCCAGGGCAAAGCAAATGATACCCGGGATAATGAAAATAAATACGGGCAACAGCTTGAAGAAGGCAGCTGCAATGGTACCCCGGCGGGCTTCGGTGAGGTTGGCCGCACCCAGCATGCGTTGTACGATGTACTGGTCGGTACACCAGTACCATAAGCCGATGATGGGGGCACAGAACAGCATACCCACCCAGGGATAATTGCTGTTGAAATACCAGGCCATCCGGGTATCCGTTTTTACGGGAGCCCAGGTGCCTTCCACACCTTCGGGAACCAATGGTTTCCATAGATTGAACATCTCCGATCCGGCAATGCGTTTCAGCTCGCCCCAGCCACCCAGGGCATCAAGGCCATAAATGGTTACCAGGATGGACCCCAGGATCAGAATGACGGTTTGTATAGCTTCGGTATAGGCGACCGCGCGCAAGCCACCCATAACGGTATAAATACCGGTCAGAATGATCATCAGGATGGAGCCAACCCAGAAGCTGTTCAGCCCCATTACGTTTACCTCGGGCAACAGCACTCCGAAGACTATGCCGCCTGCGAAAATGCCCACGGCCACCTTGGTGAGTACGTAAGCAATAAGGGAGATAATGGAGAGTACGTAGCGGGAAGTCGTAGAGAACCGCTTCTCCAGAAACTCCGGCATGGTATAAATCTTGGATCGCATATAAAAAGGCGCCAACAACCAGCCAAGTACCAGCAAACACCAGGCGTGAAGCTCGTAGTGGGCAAGGGCCACCCCGTCGGTGGCACCCGATCCGGCCAGCCCCACGATGTGTTCCGAACCGATATTAGAAGCAAAAATAGAGGCCCCGATCACGAACCATCCCAGGTTCCGTCCGGCCAGAAAGTAATCATCTGATGTCTCGTTCTTCTGGCGGATGACCCACCAGGCAATTCCTAAAATGATGGCAAAGTAAATCGCAATGAAAATCCAATCAATGGTCGCTAGTACTGACATAGTCCGGGTTGCTTTGTGGAGTTGACGGTTAGTGTTTTTATGGCTTTCGCCAAAATAAAGAGGATGGAGCCCTCACTCAGGAATTTTCTGCTGCCAGCAGCAAACTGGTAGCCTGGGTAATTTTATGAAAATTTTTTGGAATCATATTTTCCAGTACTTGCTCGATCGCGCGGTTAACGGGGCCTTCCATAAACCCGGCAATGGCGGAGAGTCCCTCCTTCCAGACGATATCTCCCTGAAACGTTAACCGGCATCCCCGCCCGCCCATAGCTGATTGAAAGTGCGTTTCTCCCTGGCAGTTCATTTTATCCTTAAAGTAATGCGATACGATATGCCAGTGGCATTGAAAGTCTTCCTCCCGCCACAGGGCAATGTCGTTCCAACTGAGCATTTCGGGTTTGATATATCCCTTGATCAAGGCAGGCAGCGGAGGGTCGACTTTCCATTCATAATTGGTCTGCAGCGGACCATCACCAGATCTGGTTCGGTCTACTTCGCGGATGTATGCTACATTGTCAACCCGTTCCCCGATTTCCTCAAACCGGTCGCGAAAGGTAACCCACACCACCTCCACCGGATACTTGATAATACTTACCGTTTTGAAATTCATAGGTGTTTTCGTTTCTCGTAAATGGCTGCTGATAAGTTCAGAGAAGACCGGATGGAGTCCGGCAGATGGGGGCTTCGCACCAACCATTCCAGTGTCGTAACCAGGGCTTCTCTGGAAGA
This sequence comes from Saprospiraceae bacterium, assembly GCA_030148525.1. Classification (GTDB taxonomy): domain Bacteria; phylum Bacteroidota; class Bacteroidia; order Chitinophagales; family Saprospiraceae; genus DT-110. The sequence goes on from JASBTH010000011.1 coordinate 4,452, forward strand.
TACGGGCTGATACCCCAAATTGATCAGCCTGGAAGATTCGTACCAATAATACCGCCCCACCATTTTAGCTTGTTCCCGCGTGGCCAGAGGTTTTTTGCCCGTAAGGGCGCCCCACATTTCCTGTGTTAGGGAGGCCAGATAGGAACTGGTATGCCAGGCCGTGAAATGGGGTCCGGGGATGCCACATAGTTCGGAGATCATTTGGTGGACTTCACGCCATTCCAGGTTATCGGACCCCGCCAGATAGAACTGTCCCGGTTCCCCGTGTTCAGCCACCAAAACGTGGGCCCTGGCCACATCGGCTACACGCACCAGATTGCAGCCCCCCAGCCAGGTACTTTTCCAGGGGTCTTTCAGGTAGCTAAGGATCATTCGGTTGCTTTCCGTGGGCCCCGGATCTTCAGGACCAATGGTAAGGGCCGGCCCCACTACCCGGAGATCGATTTGTTGCTGATCGGCAACGCGGCGGGCCCACTCCAATTGCTGTCTTTTGGAGGCTTCGTAGGGCAGGAAGTCTTGTCCCGCCCTGCTCGCCTTTTCATCCACCGGCCTTTTTTGGCGGGCAGTTCCCAATACTACGGAGGAGGAGGTGAGAATAACCCGCTTGATCCCCGCTTTTCGGGCAGCGCGGATCACGTTTTCTACTCCCGTACAGGCTTGGTTGATCAGGGATTGCGTATCCTTTTCGCCGTATTTAAACACCCCCGCTACGTGAAAACACCAATCACAATCAGCAAAGCAAGACGCAAGCGTGTCGGGCTGCAGGATGTCGCCACGAACTATGTCGACCGGTAGCCCGTCCAGGTGGTGTATCTGGCTGGAGGGGCGTACCATGGCGCGCACGGTAATTCCTTCCCGGAGAAGTGCCCGTACCACATGGTGTCCGATAAATCCGTTTGCACCCGTTACTACTGCTTTCATATCATTGCTGTCCTGATTGATCGTTGCTCAGGTAGGCCCAGTCTTTTCTCATGGCCCGGTAGAAATCCCTGATTATTTCCCGGGCGGAATGCGTAAGCTCCTGATCCGTTTGCCCGCTCTTGAAATGGTGATAACCCGCTTCATCTGTCCGCACGAACCCCTGCTTTCCACTATTTTCCGCCGGTTGTATCAATTGCATGGCCCGGGCAAACAGGCCGAGTAATTTCCGCATTTGTTCGGCGCCCATCGGAAAGTCCGGATCGCCCGATTCCCCGTAATCCGGTTTTATGTCACTACCCACGTACGGGGACCTGCCTTCGTAGGCGGCCTCGTATTGGGCCATGGTTCGCGAGAAAAACTGTACGTAGGCATCGCTGACCAGGGCATCTTTCACCTGCGGGAAAAAGTCCATATTGACGACTTTCCAGAAGAGTGGTAATTCAAAATGCTGCCGGGCTACGATCACGATTTCCGTACCCTGATCGTGGCGGCCGAATCGCACCATACCGTCGTCGTAACGGGCCGACTGGTTGGCACTTTCCACCATGCGCCAGAATATTTCCTGACTATCTTTACCGTATCGAATGGTCTCAATTTTTCCTACATCGATGGGCTTTCCGCCAAAGAAAACCATCCAGTTGGGTTGGGGCAGGTACAGATCACGCTCAGCCTGATGCAAGATACGCTTGCGCCGGTCGTAACGTATGGGTTGTCGCTTGCCGCCGATATTATCGTACATCATGAAAACGGCCTCGGCAATGGGTACCCGATCGATAAAGGCCTCGTAGGGTATTGGCAGTATTTTGCGGTATTCAAACAGTACGGATTCATCGATGTAGCGCCACTTCAGACCATTTCGGTCGGGAGGGGTAAACCGCACGATCTGTGCCAGCGGCTCGATGTACCCGGGAATGGCATCGAAATCGGCCCGGCGAAAGGTGGCTGGGTCAAATCCCAGCACGGTTTCGCGCCGGAATATTCGGTCTTTGTCGTACAGGGTACGCCAGCTTTCCAGCAATTGATGCAGATTGCCGAGGAAGTAATTCAGGCCCACGTATCCCCAATAGGAGAATGGCTGCTCATCAATCTGGTTGAATAGGGAGGTTGTCAGTTGATTGACTTTGGCATCGGCAACCCTTTTAAAAGGAAAAAAATCGGTATCCACTTGTTGCAACCACATTTCGGTGATATGCCGCAAAGTAGGGTGTTGATTTCTGTGTGCAACCGAGTTACGCACGTGAGTGGCGGGCAGTTGCCATTGTTCATAAGGAACCAGATCACCCCGTAGCTGGTAATGTGCCGGTAACCCGCGCTGCTTGAGTGCATGATTGTTAACCGGGGAAATTGACGGATCAGCACCCATCTTCAGTGCTGCCACCCAATCGGCCAGTACAGCATCATTACTGCCAATGAGCGTTCGGGTATCATACACTTTTCGGTGCCTGATTCCCTGGCTGCCGTGATTGCTGGTCCAGGCATCGATCAGCGTAAAATGGACCGGGGTCAGGGAAAGCAGTTCGGTGATCAGCGATGGAGCCGACAGTCGGTGAAAATAGTGATAGGATTTAGCCCTTTTGGGAAAAACCCCGATCAGGTTGTATAACCCGAGGGCGTACCCGTATTCTTCGTGTGTTTTGTTTTTGGCAAAGTTGATGCGTATATCGGCCTCCAGCCAGTCGGCCGACAGCCTTCGGTCGGGCAGGGTCCATTCTTTTTCTGCGGACGGATCTATCAGGTTTTCGCTGAGGTTTACTATCTCATAATCGTTTCCCTTCTTGGTAGTGAACTGATACCCCACTAAATCGGCGAGGATCAGAATATCCCGGTTTTCCAGCCAATGGTCCGCATCGTCTAAACTATCGCCGATCAGAACGTTGATATATTTTCGTTCGGCCAAAAGATCAATCAGGTGCTCGACAAGCCCCGGATCGGTACCGGTAGGACTATCCAATTCGTAGAACTCCATGTCGGGTTTGATAAACACCCGCACGTCAGCGGGGGCTTTATCTGCTTTTTGCCGAAAGGCATCCAGTTGTTCCCAAAAAGCCAACTGGTTGAGCAGATCCTCCAATCCACCTTCCGGGGTGGGTGCATTTGAAATGACAACGGCAGTGGGGTTTTCCTTCATAGCTTTGATGTTAGGTCACCCGGTGGACTCACCAGATAACTATGATGAAAACCTAGTCGGGGATCGGCTTTTTTTCCTACCCATGGTACGTATTCCTGGATGTCGGGCATGGGCACCCGCAAGCGCTTTTCCAGGGAGGGGTAATCGTAGATCGTGATATGGTTCAGCCCCCGGTTAGCGGTGAAAAGCAAGGACTGATCGGCGGACAACTGGCAGGCGTGGACCGAATCCATCAGCCGGAAGCGGCTTACCCGCAAAGCACCCAGAATGTTTTGGTTGTTTTTGTACCATCCGCCCCGCACCAGTACGTCGTACACCGTATTGGCCATCGTCCGTTTGTGGTTGAGGATCTCAGACAGATCGGGTTTCTCATCGATAATCCGGAAGGAGGCAAAATTATTCAGGTCGATAAATACAATGGTATGGCTACCCCCATTGCAGAAGATCAGTTCCTGGTCGGAGATGGTTACGTCAGAGTTGATGTGGGCCGGTATTTCCCGGCCGCACGCCCAGTGGCGGGCAACCCGTTTTTCGGCCGGATCAATTTCAAAGGCGTATTCCTTAAAAAATGCCATGGCCCACTGGTGGTAGTCGACATGGTCTTGCGGAAGAACCCGAAAGGAGATGGCGTAAAACAGCTCTTTTTCCAGATGGGGAATAATGTGCCAGCACGTGGCAGGCAGGTCGATGCGGTGGGCCTTGCCGGTTTTCATATCGAAGACACCGACCATCTTTGCTTCTCCGGCTGCCCCACGAGCTGGATTATCCATCGATCCGTAGCATAAATACCTTCCGGAAGGGGTGAGTTTCATGCTATGGGGGATCATTACGTGGTGGGGCCCCAGCTTTTCCCCTTTACTGAGGTCATTGACCGAAAATTTGTAAAAGTAGTCGCCGATCGCGGCGATGAAGGAGGTATCATCGATCCAGATTACGTGGGTACTGCCCTGAATACTGGTTTCATTTTTTTCAAACCGCAGGGTGGACATACGGTCCAGGGGTTCCAGGGTGATTGGATCATAGAGGGCCAGATGCTGGCCTGCGGTACCCAGGTAGCCAAATTCCCGTCGGGGGCTGACGTGTACGGCGTGTCCTCCCGCCAAACCATCGTGGTACTTGATCTTATAGGCGTAGGAATTATCGGCGGGATCAAACAAGAAATTACATATCCCGGCCATGCCCTCCAGTCCGTTGATGCCGTTACCATCCAGGGCAATATGGAATTGATAGGGATAGGTGTTTGTCATTGGTTATCGCTGTCGCTTTTCTATTTTCCAGTACTATTTCTTTCCTTTTTTGGAGACATCCAGTAAAATCACAAAGTGGGCATTATCGAATCCCTGCGCGATCAATTGCGCACGGTAGGGTCCGGTGGCTAACCCCTTGGGCAGGGTCAGTTGCAGCTTAACCATCTGACTTTCTCCCGATAAAATACGGATGGCCGGCGGCTCAATGGTGCATTCGATCCCGGCGGGGTCTCCGGTATCCAGGCTAAAGAAGGACGATTGGAAAAAGAGCCCGCTTTTGGGATTGGTGCCCTCATTGTGCAGGCTGAAGGAGGTCGTTACCTCTTCTCCGGGATGTCCGGTAATGCGCAATTCCAGCGGGTTGCCGGGTTGCTGCGCGGAAGCCCGGGACCGGGATTCGTCTTGGGCCGGAGTGCCGGTGGGGGTCAAACTCCCCATCCATTGTTGATAGGCCTGCAAATATTGCTCGGAAAGCCTGGTATTGAATTGCACGTATTCCTGCAGCAGGCTGTTCCAGTCTTTGGCGGCACCGTTGGGCGTGGTCGGACTGTAGGCCTTCGTGTACATATTCCATGCTTCCTGGACAAATCGCGAATTGGATTGCATCGATTTTTCGACGGCATTTTGCCACCATTTCAACCATTCACTAGTTGGGTTTGATTGGGACATTTTCGGTGGATTTATAGTTATGTATCAGATTGATTGGGCATTTGCTGTACCCGGGAACGACTAGCATCCGGTGTGCAATAGAAGTGCCGGTCCCAACTCTGAAAATGGTATAGATAATCCGCCTCCTCCCGCAGGTGGACTACCGGCAGATCCTGATAGTCGTCGACACAAAGTCGCAAGCAGATATTTTGGTTTACCTCTTTTTCGCGGACCACGATCTCGGCCGTATAGCACTTTCCGGTCGACAGTCCGCGGGTAAGATCAGCGCGTACGCGCACCACCACGGCTTGCCCGGGCTGCATCGTTACGGAGGTCTTGTCGAGCTGCAGCACATTTTCGTAGGTCTTTCCATCCGGATCGTGTAGCGGACGCAGACCGATGCGGTAGGTTTTCGGTTGGCTGCATGGGTTTTTCAGGTAAAAGGGGATCATCACCACCTCGCCGGAATGTACCGTTCGGGAAATAATGGTCAGGCAATGGGGCGGGCAATCCCGTTCCGGCGGGCAGCAGGGGACTGACCGGTCTTTTTGTGCTGTGGAGGCTTTGGGGGTCATCCACCAGGATCGAGCGAGTTGATTATTGGCTTCCATGGCCTCCGAAAAGAATTGCATGGAGGTGCGGGACAATTGTTGCAGGGAATCGAAAAGTGTCATAGTGCTTGGTTTTTAGCGGTTTAGGGTCCGATGATGTAGAAAACGGATTCGGAAAGGATGTTGCAGTCACCTTCGATATATTGGAGTGGTTGTCGTGTTTTGGGTACAGTAATATCCAGGGTAAGTGAAATCGATGAATCGGGCTTTAACAGCTTACCGCCCCCCTTCAGCGTAAGTGTTTCCTGAGTAGTAACAAATGCACGCAGGTCTTTTACAAAAGCGCCTAACACCACCATGGGGTCCTCATCCGTTTCCCGCCGGATGACATTCAGGAGCCGGTTGGCGAGGAAATCGGGTTCCTGCACATTAGGGGTCACCCGTTCCGGCACGGTTACGGGAATATTACCGATGTTTTTGAGCGTCAGCTTAGCGCTGTGTACGGTGCCGGCTTTCAGGCCACTGAAAACCAACTCATCGGGTTTAATTAGAAGTTCCAGATTGGGTTCTGTCATGTCTGCCAATTTGTGCGTAACGAAAGGAGAAAGGAGTGTTACCCTGCCGGTTCATTGGGTCGGTCCGAACCCGGGAAGGGGCGCGTATCGGGTTCGCAGCAGGGTACTTCACAGCGCTCGTAGGCATTGGGCACGTAGGGTTCGCTAATGACCTGCGATTCTCCGCTCAGACAAACTTTGAAAAATTCGATACCCAGAAAGGAAAAACAAAGTTGGTTGTAATTGGGGATGCGCACGCGTATTTCGGGCGTCAATAAGTCCTTCATGTCCTCCACCGTGAGGTGGGGCAGGTTCTTGATATCGATGTCGGAGGTAGTGGCAATAGGGCGATCGGCATTACCCTCAATGCGGGAAGTAACCGGGGCGTTGGGGTCACCGATCACTTTGGCGGTAACCTCCATCGGTTGTACGGTAAGGTCAACCGGTTGAATGGTCAGGTTTGTGTCCAGGGACGTAATGGACATTCCCCCGGACAAGTCAAACTTGTGTTCTTGGATCTTATGCTTGTAGGTAGGCATGGGCGGTTTTTGGGAATAATGGAATCAGGTGAACGCTGTTTTATGACTAGTAATATACGTTTTTTAAAACTGCCATGCACTGCTGTTTGTGGTCCAGGCCAATCTTAACATCTATTCTCCGGAAGAATTAATGTGCTCATTATCAAAAGGCAATGAGGGTTTTTCGGATTTTCTTTGCGCCACCTTAACCGCCCCGACCCTATGATTATGAATCAACGCTCTTTGATCAATTAATAAACTGTGAAGACTCTGAGAATCATCAGGGCACCCAAAAAGGATATTACATTGTTGACTTTCGTCTTTTTGCCTCAACCTCAGCCTCAGCCTTCGTCCTACAGGTGCCCATTCCCAAGTCTATAGAAAAATGCAGTTAATGATACAGCTATCCCCCTTCACCCAATCCTGCCAAATATACAGTCAGGTCTGCCAACCGTTCAGTGGCTGTTGATTGCCGCTGTATAAGCCGGTAGTATTGTGGGTGTGAACCAATTACCACTGCAACTTCAAATGCAAACTGTATGAAACCCTACAAGTATATGCTTACCGGCCTTTGCCTGCTCGCTGCCACCTGGTTGCAGGCGCAGGATGTCGACCAGATTGTCGAACAATACCGATCGGCAATCGCCGATATAGAGACCATCCACTGCCAGGTGGCCCAACTGGATACCTTCGTTACCGGACATGTCTGGGATTACCAGGGAGAACTTACCCTGATGCGAAACCGGGAAGATACTCTGTTTGGCTTTCAGTATAAGGCCTCTAAGGAGGTAGGAGAGGAGGCGCTTTACGACGGGCGCTCGGATTTTCAGATCGACCACGAAAAGCAAACCTACGAGCTGAACACCAATCCCCGCGACTACATTCTCGGCTCGCCGGGTGGTCAGTTGGTGGTGGCAGGGCTGATGTATGACCAGGATGCTGACCAGACACCGGAGCTCATCGCAACCGATCCGTACTTCGTGCTCCGTTACAGCTATCCGGACCTCGAAGAGTACGATGTACGTCAACGCGAAAAGAAGATCTTTCTGGATAAGAAGACATTCCTGCCGGTTAAAGTGATCAGCCGACAAGTGACCCTGGATAAAAAACAGGTGATAACGCGAATTATTTCGGATGCACGCATCAACCAGCCCGAGGACCAACAGGCTTTTCAAAAGGACTTTCTCACCGATTACAAGATGATCGTTGAGGAGCCGGATAAAGACCTGCACGCCGATTTGCTGCAAACCAAGGTGAAGGACTTCCAATTAGAGACTTTTACCGGGGAAACCATATCAACCAAATCCGAGACCGGAAAGCTCTTGCTCCTCGATTTTTGGGAGGTCTGGTGCGGCCCCTGCGTGGAGTCCATGCCCAAAGTGCAGGAGCTGGCCAATAAATACGGTTCGCAGGGCCTGGACGTAGTGGGCGTGCTCATGGATCCGAATAGCCAGGATAGTGCCGAGAAAATGATCAGTAGAAAGGGGGTTTCTTTTACGCAGGCTTTCGGAAGTCCGGATTTGAGGGAATACTTCCGTGTCTATGCCATTCCGCAGTACGTCTTGATCGATCAGAACGGCATTATTCAGCAGGTTTTCACGGGCTACAGTAAGAAGATGGAAAGCCGGATCAAAGTGCTTTTGGCGAAAGCCAGGTAATACTTGTACTTGGTAGAGAGTAGGTGGTATAGGGTATTAAGTAGTAAGATTTGCTGAATTCCAAATACACTAAACCTACTACCCTGTACCGGGAGGTCATTTTCCTCCCTTCATGAGTAGTCTGTGTCCAAATTCAAGTAAATATTATTAAAATTATACGTCATGCATTATTCAAATATATTCATAGTCGCTTTTTTCTATTTTACCCTAATGTGGATACCCGTACGGGCACAGGAAGTGAAGCCAGACACCAGAATCCAGCTCCTGAAAGAAGATGGTCTAAACCGTTATTACTCTCAGGATATTACCCAGCTTGATATGTTACAAGCGCTGGATTTTATGGGGGTTCGTATCCGAAAATTCGATTTAGGTACCTTCGATCAGAAATACCAGCTGCATATCTATGTCGAGACCTACCGAGATGGAGAAGTTGTCAAAACGGATACCATGTTGGCCTACGATAATGAATACCATTACTACGAGCAGGGTGAAAAAGATTATTTTCTGGATTATATAGATCAACTGAAGTTCTACACCAAAACTGAAGACAACCGCAGTGAGGTTCGCTTACACACCTACGCCATGAGTACCAAGCTGGACATCGAATTGGAGAGGTGGTCGGATGAACAGTTTTACAATTGGCGATTCTTTAAGGATGCGCAGTGGGAACTCAACAGAAAGATACCGCTCATGGTGTTCGCCTCTTCCTGGGAAGACAAACGCTATGGGTTCCATCGCTTTTGCGGGGTGGTGAACCTGGAGGAAGGCGAAGAGGGGACCGAAGAGCTTCTGGAATATTCGCCGGCTTATGTGTTGTTTAGTTATGAGGTAAGGCCAATGGTGGGACAGTAGTATATAAATGACCAATACGGCGTACGGAATTTTCAGTGCTCAGTGCTAAATGTTCAATTGAGCACTGAGCACTATGCATTCAGCATTACCTAGTTGTTTTAATGCCACTATTTGCACAGCAGCATGAAAAGTCTATTAAAAAAAAGTCTAGGAACCTTTGGCCGAACATGGTGGATCTGCTGTTGCATGATCGTGATCGTGGGGTCGTTGCAGAGCCAAACTTTTGCGGAAGCACTAAAAGCAGGGCAGACCATTCAGGTGGAGTGGACTCAACAGGATTTGCGGGAGGAGCGAAGCGGCCCGGCCACGGATATCCCGCTATTCCCGGATCAGCTGCGACCGGGAGAATCGGAGGTCAGGGTCGGCTTGCGCCTAAAAGCCGAAAGAGGAGGTTCTTTGATCGCTGAGGTAGACTATGTCACTTTTTTTGCGCTCCCGGAACTGGACGAAAATTCCAATCTATCAGGCAGGGAGAACCTTCTTTCAGCGCCAATCATTCTGGATACGCGGTTCCAGGATTCCTATTTTAACCCTCAACTGTTTCGGCTGGATGTGCTGACGCAGGAGAACCTGCCCGTTTCTTGTGCGGAAGCATCGTACCAGCAGTTTTTTAGTCAGTTCGGGGAGGTGGTGGAGCGAGCTGCCGACGCTGCACCCTTGACACCCGGACAGGTGGAATGGCTGGAACAAACGCCTCTGCCGACCTCCCTGTCGGCGTCTAATATGGGTGCTTTCTTTTGCCGGTTATTAGAGGAAGAGGTGCCGGACCGGGAGAGTCCGGTGAAGGTCCAAACTCGTAAGCAGGGTGGTGTGAGCAGCGTAGATTATCTGCGGGTCGATCATCCTGCCCGGAGGTCGGTGCTGAGTGGGACCATCCAGAGTCCGGCGACCGAGGAGGTGCGGATTCAGTTCTTTCGGGAAGGAAACTGGCTGGAGTATTGGCAGGATACGGTGATCCGATTGGATAGTGAAGGCGGATTTCACCTCGCTTTCCCATTAAATAACTACCGGATGGTGGCCCTGTTTCACGGGTACCAGGTGATGCGCTATTACTTCGAACCCGGCGACTCCGTTCATGTCCGTACCAACGCCAACGCCTTTTACCGCGATATGCAGATCGCGGGAACCGCCCGGGCAGACAATACGTTCTTACTGGACTTTTACCAGAATATGCGGGGAGATTCGCTTTTCCGCACCTATGATTTTGATCTCTTGAATAAAGACCCGGGGGCTTTTTTTCAAGAGGTGCGCAGGGCAGAAGCCAGAGAGCTTACTTTCCTCGCCCGTCGAAAAGCATCGCTGCGACCCGGGTTCACGGCCTGGATGGACCGGATGGTGCGCCTGGAGCACGCCACAACCCAATGGGAAGGTGCCTACCGGTTCATGGCGGAAAAGGGCATTATGCTTTCTCCCGACCAATTACGCTATTTGCAGGGATTGTCTGCCTTGCTTTACCGACTACCTCCGGGAAAACACCTTGATTTTGATGTGGAGGATTACCTGACCTTCCAGTACTATCTGCTGCAGCATGTCTATCAGGCGCCCAACTTCGGATCACCGGAAGATTTTGCTATTGCCCAACTCCTGCCGAGCAGGGAAACCTTTGTCCGCCATACCGCCATGCAGTTATTCCGCAGGTATACCGACTCCGGCCAACTGACGGAAAGTAGCCAGGGCCAACTGGATCAATTATTGGCAATGACCAGGGATTCTCAACTGATCCAGGAAATGGTAGTGTTCCGAGAAGGCGGGCGCCCGTTACCCCCTGATTTCGGCCACCGGATCTTGCAAACTGGCACTCTCGCTCCAGCCTGGAGTTACCAGGACAAGGAAGGCGTATCGGTCGGGCTTGCGGATTTCGCCGGGAAAAACGTATTACTGCACATCGGCTGGGTCGACAATCTGGATATTGCGATGACGGATATTCAATCCTTCCGGCAGGCACAGGAGCAACTTCCCGAGATCGTACACCTGCTGGCGGCCCCGGGCAAGGATCAATTCCAGCGGAGCGTTGCCGGCAAGGAGGGGCTGTTTATTTTTGTTCCTCCGGATGAAATGGATACACTTCGGGAAGATTACCGGGTGGATAACCGCAGCAACCATTATTTTTTGATCGGGGAGGACGGAAATATCCTGGCCAATCACTATGATCTAAATACCGCAACTAAACTTCGGGGCACCTGGGAAAAAATAGCAGATGCACCGGATGCTGCTGCCTGGACACCGGCACAGTGGCTGCGGTTCTGGCAAAGCCTGGGTATTGGTGCCCTGGGTTTGCTTTTTATCAGTGGAATAGTGTTATGGCGTCGGCGGATAGCGACCCAACGCGATCTGCGACGCCGGCAGCTGTTAGAGACCGAGCTACGTGGTATTCGGTCGCAAATGAACCCCCATTTCCTATTCAACGCCATGAGTTCCATCCAGAACCTCATCCGCAAGGACGAACAGGAAAAGGCGGATCAATATCTGGGACAATTCGCGGGCCTGATGCGGAAGACCCTGCGCAACACCTCCGAGGAATACATTCCGCTGACCGATGAAATCGCGACCCTGGAGCATTATTGCAGTCTGGAGAGTCTGCGTCAGCCCTTTCAGTACAAGTTCCAAGTCGATGAACGGATCGATGCCCACAATACCTATATTCCCAGTATGATCCTGCAGCCGGTTATCGAAAATGCTATTATCCACGGTCTGGCCCCGCAGTCGGGGGACCGGGAACTTTTAGTCACCATAACCCCCGGTAAGCAAGGCTTGACCTGCACGGTAACAGATACCGGCATTGGGGTGTTAGCTTCCGGGAGGCATCCGGTCGGGGCAGGGCACCAGAGTATGGGCATGACCCTGATCCGTCAGCGACTGGAGCTAATGGGCCTGGATGGGGAGGAGCACCTGACCATTACCGACCGCAGTACCCTCAACCCTTCGGGCCAAGGTAGCGTTGTTTCCATAACCATTCCCACTGAGCAATGACCCACATTCGCGCACTGATTGTCGATGATGAAGTCAACAACCGGGAAAACCTTCGGTCTGCCCTGGAAACCTATTGTCCGGAAGTGAAGGTAGTGGGAGAAGCCGATTCGGCTATCACGGCTATGGACCGGATAAAAGAGCTATCGCCGGAGCTGGTATTCCTGGATATTGCCATGCCCATGGGCAGCGGCTTCGATCTGCTGGAAAGCCTGCCGGAGATACACTTTGAGATCATCTTCGTTACGGCCTACGATCAGTACGCCATCCGCGCCATCAAATTTGCAGCGGTGGATTATCTGCTTAAACCCATCGATGCCCTGGAGTTAAAAAAAGCGGTGGAACGCGTACAGTCCAAACGCCGCCAACAGAACCAGCAGGGGCAACTGAAAGCTTTGCTGCACAACCTACAGCAGCAGGAGAAGAAGATCGCGCTGCCCCAGTCTGATCACATCGAGTTTGTGCCGGTGCACAGCATCATCCGCTGTCAGGGCGACCGCAATTACACCCACTTTTTTCTGAAGGACGGCCGGGAGCTCCTCGTATCCCGCACCCTCAAGGAATACGTGGAATTGCTCGATGATCAATCGTTCTATCGCGTCCACCAATCGCACCTCGTCAATTTGCACTGCATCCAGAAGTACCGCAAGCGGGACGGCGGCCTGCTCGTCACCACCGACGGGGCTAAGATCCCGGTTGCCCGTGCGCGTAAGGATGGGCTACTGGAGCGGTTGATGGAGCGGGACTAGGTTGGGATTGGAGGGAACGTAGGGACCTTAGGGACCGAAGGGAGGGGGGGACAATCGAGACCGAAGGGATAGGGAGACTTAGGGACTGACTTGGTTGCTTCGGTGTTCTTTGGTGCCTGGCCTTGCGGTTTTTGCATGGAGCATAGTGCATGGTGCATAGGGCTGGCAAGGTGCGTGATCCTCCGGATCGCGCGATTTATTTTCAGGATAGTTGAGGAACTGTTTTAAGGTAATCCTTCGTCTTTGTCAGCCGCCTTTTTCGGCGTGCATGACCTACCTCGACTTATGGTTTTATCGGAACCTGTCAGCCCACCTGCTTTGGTGGTGGGGAGGCAGGGTGGGGCAAACGCAGTATGCCACTTTAGTGGTTAGCTAAGGCTTCCTCAAAAAGCCAATGCAACCGGAGTCCTTTTTCTGTCCCAAGCCGCATCCCAATGCCAGATCAGAACGATCAAATGGTACTTCAAACCTCTGGTCTCAGCATTCTGACCTTCAGTCATTCCTCAATCACCACAAAGATACTGATGAGGATATGGCAGATCAAGTACGAGCCGCCCGATTGCCGAATCGAGATTCCATCCTTCGAAGAATGAAACAGTATTCTTTGGAAATGATGATTTACTTCTCCGACCATTTAAGGATAGCCGGACAGAGCATGTTTATGTGGACTTCCCCCCAATTCGAGCCAGCTGAGCTAGCGGTACAAAAACAAAAAGGCCCTGCCAGGAATCACCTGTCAGGACCTGGAGTTGCGTTTGTAGCGTGAGAGTGACTTGAACACTCGACCTCAGCATTATGAATGCTGCGCTCTAACCAGCTGAGCTACCACGCCATTTTTTCAATATGCGGAAAATAGAAAGCTGCGCTCTAATCCCGCAAAGCTTCACGCTTTAGCGTGTTAGCTTTGCGAGGACCCTCGAAAAAAGACGAAATCGGAGATTTCTATTTTTTCGGGGCCAGCTGAGCTACCACGCCATTTTTCATTAGCGACTGCAAATATACAAAAGAGTATTTGTACTGCGCAAGGGGGTATGTGGATTTTTATAGTTGGTATTGGATTTTGGACCAAGGACCAAGGCTTAGGAAAGCTATCTGTATTGAACCGCTTTTCTCCTAATCTCCTGCTCCGCCCGCCGAAGCTTCTCTGATCGTCGAAACGAAGTGTAGGTGGTCAGCGAAGGCGGGATCTCCTCATCTCCGTCGATCCAGAGGATCAACATCCAACTCTCCACTACTGCGCATTCCGTCGCAGCTGCTCCGGGCTGATCTCGTACAATTGCTCCCGGTCGATGGAATAGCCGAAAGATGCGTGGGGCAGCAGACGGTTCAGGAATTTGGAGACCAGTTTTAATTTGCCGGAAGGCATCATAACCGATAATTGATCCCCGTTGTCCAGCTTGAAATACATGGTTCCCTGCTTCATAAAGGTGAATCCAAAAGGGGAGCGCTCGGTGACTACCGAATACACCCACACGATACGGTGGGGCTTTTCTTTCAGCAAGTGCAGGATCTCATGATTGGCCAGCTGGAGCGCGCGCAGAGTCAGATATACCTGGCGGATACCGATCACCGCAATGCCGAGGCCGATGATAGTCAGAATCACCGCATTGGCAAAAAAGACGTAGCACAAAAAGGCACCTAAACCGAACAGACATACCGAGGCAATTACCTGCAGGCGCAACTCCTTGTTGACCGACCGTTCGAGGATGCGCATGGCCGGGTGCCGATAAAGTGGATCTTTTGTCATCTGATTCAGTGTGAACGAATTAAAACAAATTGTTGTTAATTCACTGACTTTTCGTATTTTCGTAACAGAAAACTACGCGCATTGATGCGATTAGCGGGGACGTTTATCGTATTTTGACCATTTTTCTACAATAACGCAATACCCATGGCCACCAGTAATTATACCGAAGACAATATTCGCTCGCTTGACTGGCGGGAGCACATTCGGCTCCGCCCCGGTATGTACATCGGAAAGCTGGGAGATGGTGCTTCGGCCGATGATGGTATTTATATTCTGCTCAAAGAGGTGCTCGATAACTCCATCGATGAATACGTGATGGGCTTCGGGAAGGTCATCGATATCCATATCGACGATGAAGGGGTCGTCATTCGTGACTACGGCCGGGGCATTCCCCTGGGCAAAGTAGTCGACTGTGTATCCAAGATCAATACGGGAGGAAAGTACGACTCCAAAGCCTTTAAGAAGTCGGTAGGCCTGAACGGGGTCGGTACCAAGGCGGTGAATGCCCTTTCCGATTTTTTTCAGGTGAAATCAGTTCGCGACGGGAAGGAGAAAGTGGCCGAATTTGAGCGGGGTGAGCTCCTCAAGGACCACAAACCCAAAAAGTCGAAGGAGGAGAACGGAACCATGGTCTTCTTTCACCCCGATAGCAGTGTCTTCAAGAATTTTAAATACCGCAAAGATTACGTTGAGAACCAACTCTGGAACTACGCCTACCTCAATGCGGGATTGAAGCTGCGGTTTAATGGAGAGACCTTCATATCCCGCAATGGCCTGCTCGATCTGCTGGAGCGAAAAACCAAAAGTGAGGCCCTGCGCTATCCCATCATCCACTTCCGGGACGAGGATATCGAGTTTGCCATGAGCCACGGTAACCACTACGGGGAGCAGTACTATTCCTTTGTGAATGGGCAAAATACCACGCAGGGTGGTACGCATCTGAATGCCTTTAAAGAAGGGGTGGTAAACGCCGTACAGGCCTATTTTTCCCGCAATAATAAGAAGTTTGAGCGCAAGGACATTCTTTCGTCCATCATGGCAGCGATCAGTGTGCGTATTGAAGAGCCGGTGTTTGAGTCTCAGACCAAAACAAAGCTGGGTTCCACCGATGTAGGTCCCAAAGGTCCCTCCGTGCGCAAGTTTATCAATGACTTCGTAGGGCAAAAGCTCGAGAACTTCCTCTACCGAAACGAGGAGACCGCGCGTGCTTTAGAGAAGCGCATCATGCAGTCGGAGCGCGAACGCAAAGAGATCGCCGGCATCAAAAAGCTGGCCAATAAACGCGCAAAAAAAGCCAATCTGCACAACAAAAAACTGCGCGATTGCCGGGTGCATTTTAGCGACAGCTCCCGTAAAACGAATGAAGAAGACCGCAAAAAGACGACCCTCTTCATTACCGAGGGGGATTCGGCCAGTGGGTCCATTACCAAAGCACGGGACGTACAATCCCAAGCCGTTTTTAGCTTACGGGGTAAACCGCTCAACTGCTTTAGCCTGACCAAGAAAGTCGTATACGAAAACGAGGAGTTTAACCTGCTGCAGCACGCCCTTAATATTGAAGACGGTATTGAGGACCTGCGCTATAATCGAGTCGTGATCGCTACCGATGCCGACGTGGACGGTATGCATATTCGTTTATTGCTGCTGACATTCTTCCTGCAGTTCTTCCCGGATCTGGTGCGAAATGGCCACCTCTACATTCTGGAAACCCCTCTCTTCCGCGTTCGCGATAAGAAGCAAAAATTCTATTGCTATAACGAGATAGAGAAACAGGAAGCCATCAAAAAATTGCGTGGAAAAGCTGAGATCACCCGCTTTAAGGGGTTGGGTGAGATCTCACCCGATGAGTTCGGTGAATTCATCGGTGAAGATATTCGCCTGGAACCAGTAGTGCTCGACGAGCACACTGATATCGATCAGGTATTAACCTATTACATGGGGAAAAACACGCCGACTCGTCAGGAATTCATTATCGATAATCTGCGAGTCGAAAAAGACGAAGTAGAGGAAGAGGACGAGGAAGTGCTTGCCATTGCGCCGGAGCCCACCGAACCGGCTGAGGCTTAGTACTCAGTGCAACCGGTGTACATTTTTTCCGTATATACCTTTGCACGCCGATCCTTTTCGACGGCATGTCGAGGGCCAGCATGAGGAAACATGCTGGCCCTCTTTTGCTTGGATAGTCCGGCATTCTGACAGGAAAAGCGGGTCGTTCTGCCGATTTGTCCTTTAAAATACTGGACAGGGGCCTCAGGTACTCGTAAATTATAGCTGGCACAAATGTTGCCTATTATTCCCGACCACTATCAGGACCATTTTCCTGACAGGGTGGCATCCATTTTCTGACGAAGCTTTCTTTTGATATATGTTTGAAGATATTTTTACGACCCACCAGGGATTGAGTGACGAAGCAGAATTTTTACCGATGGTTACAGTAGAAGATGACGATCAATCGGAAGAAAACGCCATCCCCGGCGAATTACCGATCCTGGCCCTTAAAAACACAGTGCTCTTTCCGGGCATTGTCATCCCCATCACCGTTGGGCGGGATAAATCCATCAAGGCCATCAATAAAGCCTATGAGGAATCACGACTGGTGGCTGTGCTTTCGCAAAAAGAGCAAGACGAGGAAAACCCCGGACCGGAAGACCTCTTCCAATTGGGAACCGTCGCCCGCATCATCAAACTGTTGCGCATGCCCGACGGTACTATCACGGCAGTACTGAGGGGGCGTCGACGCTTTCTCCTGGATGAAATGACCCAAACAGATCCCTTCCTCCAGGGAAAAATTTCAGTGGTTGGAGAAATCCCGCCCTCCGATGAAATGGAATTTGAGGCGATGCGGGAGTCTATCCTGGATCTGTCGGAGCGCATCATTGAGCTTTCGCCAAACATACCCTCCGAGGCCATGGTCATGCTGAAGGGGATTGAAGACGATAATTTTCTGCTCAACTTCATTGCCTCCAACCTTGGCGAAAAGATCGATGTCAAACAGGGCATTCTGGAGATCAACGAGCTCACCGAGAAAGCGACCGTCATCCTGCGGGAAATGAACAACCAGCTCAACCTGCTGGAGCTGCGCGATAAGATTGAACACAAAGTGCGCGTCGACATCGAAAAGCAACAGCGCGATTACTACCTCAATCAACAACTGAAGACCATTCAGGAGGAGTTGGGCCAGAATCCCCAGCAGGCGGAAATCGCTAAGATGAAGGAACGGGCTAAAGAGAAAAAGTGGACCGAGCAGGTGGAAGAGCATTTCCAGAAAGAATTGGCCCGGCTGCAGCGAATGAATCCTCAGGTCGCTGAATATTCCATCCAGATGAACTACCTGGAATTATTCCTGGATCTCCCCTGGGGTACCTTCACCAATGATAATTTTAACCTTAAGAAGGTAAAACGAGTACTCGATAAAGACCATTT
>JASBTH010000014.1 GCA_030148525.1 Saprospiraceae bacterium
TCAGGTATTCGCCGAAAACCTGCGACAGCTCCTGCTGTCACCTCCCCTCGGGCAAAAACGCATCCTGGGGATCGACCCGGGATTCCGCACCGGCTGCAAGGTCGTCGTTCTGGATGATAATGGAAATCTATTGGACAATACCGCCATCTTCCCCCACCCTCCCCAAAAGAGAACAACCGAATCGATCAAAACCCTGGAACACCTCGTCCAGCAATTCCAGATCGATGCCCTGGCCATTGGCAATGGTACCGCCGGGCGCGAAACCATGGCCCTCTGCCGGAGTATCTCCTTTGCACGACCGGTTGACATGTTTCTGGTCAATGAGAGTGGCGCCTCCATTTATTCGGCCTCCGAGGTAGCTCGTGAAGAATTCCCTCAGCAAGATGTAACGGTTCGGGGAGCTGTCTCCATCGGACGCAGGTTGATGGATCCATTGGCTGAATTGGTCAAGATCGATCCAAAATCGATCGGCGTCGGGCAATATCAGCACGATGTGAATCAACCCCGGCTGAAAGAAAGTCTTGACCAAGTTGTGGAGAGCTGTGTTAACAGCGTGGGTATCAACCTGAACACAGCCAGTCAACACCTACTCACCTACGTTTCCGGCCTGGGTCCGGCTCTGGCCAAAAACATCGTAATCTACCGCAAGGAGCATGGCGCTTTCCGCAGCCGCCAGGAATTGATGAAGGTAAAGCGAATGGGCGACAAGGCCTTCGAGCAGGCTGCCGGATTCCTGAGGGTACGGCAAGCAAGCAACCCGCTCGACAATACGGCCGTTCACCCGGAGAGCTACCACATTGTCGAGCGCATGGCTTCTGACCTGAATTGCACCGTTCAGGAATTGATCGACAAGCCCTCACTGCGCAAGCAAATAAACTTGCAATCCTACGTAACCAAGGACACCGGATTGCCCACTCTCAAAGACATTATGAAGGAGCTGGAAAAGCCCGGTCTGGATCCCCGGGGAAAAGCCAAGTCCTTTGAGTTTGCCAACATACAGACGATCAATGATTTGCAACCAGGTATGGTAGTACCGGGAATCGTGAATAACATCACCAATTTTGGAGCCTTTGTCGACATTGGGATAAAGGAAAGCGGCTTGGTCCACGTGTCCCAGCTAGCTAACCGTTTCGTCCGCAATCCCGCGGAAGTTGTCAGCCTGAACCAACAGGTATCGGTGAAGGTAATGGATGTCGACCTCAAGCGGGGCAGGATTCAGTTGTCGATGAAGCAAGCGTAATCAGGTTTGAGGTTTGAGGTTTGGGGTTAGAGGTTAGGTTAGAGGTTACCTCAAACCTCTAACCTCTAACCTCTAACCTGTCAAGGTATTTCCCGAAGCGATCCATCACCCAGAGATGGACGATGGCTTGGGTGAGCACGTAAACAAACCAGGGCAAGGTGGGCACAAACTCATGGATAGCTGCGATCACGTACCGTCCATCCAGGACCCTGCGAAACTCAAGCCATCCGTAATCGCGACGTTTGACCAGGCGGCCGCCAACGATATAAAAGAGCTGCCGATCCTGATCACTGCGATCTTCGATAAACCGAAACCGCAGTAATTCCAGCGAACCGATACGGAACACGGAGTTTTCGTCCTGAAGATCTACTTTGATCAAGTATCGAAAGAATCTGGGCAACCAGGTCTGATAGCGACGAGCTACCCAAATGGCCGACCGGTCGTTGGGGTTTGGTAATCGCTGTACTGAGCGGACCGTGTTTCGCTCATTAGGTAGTGGTTTTTGATCCTCAAATTTAGGTAGAGCCGGTACTGTATCTTTTTCGAAGAGAGCGCGCTCGGCTGACTCCCTGAACGATTTCCGGTTGGGAAATTGTTCCAGCAGTTTATTATCCGAAACTGGTAAGTCGTAGCGAAGGCTTTCGATCAACGGAGAAACGAGAGTTCTGCTGGAATCCGCAAAAGTAGCCACCCAGAGTTTCGACAACCCCGGCTTGAAAAACGGCACGGTTGTGATCAGACGCTTTTTCTTCATCAAGTCAGCTACGGTGCGCATCATATCAACGTATGTGAGCACATCGGAGCCACCTACATCAAAGGCCTGGTCGTACATTGCGGGGCGCCCCAGGCAGTAATCGATCATTTGCAGCATATCACGCAGAGCCACCGGAGATGACGAAGACTTGGTCCAGCTCGGGCAGATCATGGCAGGCAGGCGCCGTACCAGTTTTTCCATAATCCGAAAAGAGGATCCACCGGGTCCTACAATGATACCTGCCCGCAGTGCCGTGAGCGGAACCGAGCCGGAACTCAGTGTTTTTTCGACTTCATAGCGCGATCTGAGGTGCCGGGAATACTCCAT
Source organism: Saprospiraceae bacterium (assembly GCA_030148525.1). GTDB lineage: Bacteria > Bacteroidota > Bacteroidia > Chitinophagales > Saprospiraceae > DT-110. The sequence goes on from JASBTH010000014.1 coordinate 2,322, forward strand.
ATCCCCCCGAGGCAGAATACCTCCCAAAAAAAGGATCTGATTTAGCTGATTGGCTTCCGCAGCCCGGGCGAAGTTATCAGCCAGCAACACGTCGGTATCATCGAAAGTCCCTTGACTCAAGCGAGTTCTGGGTTGCATGGAATGGACGAGATACAGAGCGTAATCGGCATCCTTCAGGGCCGCCGTGGTCTGTGACAAGGAATATAATTCGACCTGCCGCCAGGTGACCTCCGGGTCAGAGGTATCGGGTATGGCTTTTCGCCGCGATAAGGCAACGATATGGTATTTGTGTTTGTACCGCTCGATGAACCACCGACCAATAAATCCGGTAGCTCCGGCGATAACGAGTTTGGGCTTCATACCAGACAAACGGACGGGAAGGAAGATGGTTCGGGGAAATGCCCGCCTACCCGAGCCCCCCACGGCTAAAGCCGGGGGCTTATTGGGGGCGATCATCCGTTTTACCACATTTGCATCGCACATGTTCCCATGGCTAAAGCCATGGGCTTATTTGGGCGCATCATCCGTCTTTGACGCTTTCGCATCGCTCTTGTTCCCACGGCTGAAGCCGGGGGCTTAGATATACCCACGACCAACATAAACCCACCGTTTTAGCGGTGGGCATTCACTACATCTACCCCCAATTCCCACCACTTTAGTGGCGAGAATCCGTTACATTAGATGCTCACTAAAAATGGATTACGTATGAACAAACCCACTATTACCCTACTCTGCCTGCTTATGCTATGCCTGGCTACTTCCTGGGCTCAGGAAATGCCCGGGCCCGAGGAAAAAAAGCCCGACCCAAAGGCTGAAACCTTTTTGTCGGAACGCAGCCTGACCATCGCCGGAGAACGTATCAACCTGGATGTTGAAGCCGGAACCATGGAGTTGCGCGATGAAAATAACGAACCCATTGCGCTGTTCGGGTTCACCTACTACGCAAAACAGGGCGTATCGGACACACGGGAGCGCCCCATTGTCTTTGCCTTTAATGGCGGGCCCGGATCGTCATCCTTTTGGTTGCATATGGGAGTACTCGGCCCAACCCGGATCGAGGTAAATGATCCGGCCAATACGCCGGCCGCTCCCTATAATCTGGTTGATAATGACTACAGCATATTGGATGTTGCCGACCTGGTGATGTTGGACCCCGTTGGTACGGGCCTGAGTGTCCCCATCGGTAAGGCTGATTTCAAGGACTTCTGGGGCGTTGATCAGGATATCCGAAGCCTGAGCCTGTTTATCACTCAGTTTTTGATCCGCGAAGGCCGTATGAATTCGCCCAAATACCTGTTGGGAGAAAGTTACGGCACCTTTCGCAATGCCGGCCTTATGAACAATCTGCTCAACCAGGGTATTGCCATGAACGGAGTCATAATGGTTTCGGCGGTTTTCGATCTGCGAACGTTGTTATTCCCACCCAACGATGATCTGCCCTATCTGGTCCATTTCCCCACCTACGCGGCCACGGCCTGGTACCACGATCAGGTCAATAACAAACCAGCCGATGTATATGATTTCCTGGACGAGGTCCGCACCTTTACCGAAGAGGAATATATGCCCGCGCTGTACCGCGGCGATCAATTGTCGCCCACGGAGAAAACCGAAATGGCCACCAAACTCGCCGCCTATACGGGCCTGTCACCGGATTATTGGGAAAAGGCTGATTTACGGGTAACTAATGGTGAATTCTTTCAGGAATTAATGCGGGAAACTGGTGAGACAGTTGGGCGTCTGGACTCCCGGTTTACCGGGATCAATCAGGACCTGCTGAGCCAAACGGCCGATTATGACCCCCAGAGTACGGCAATTAGCCCGGCCTACATCACCGGATTTATGGACTACTTCTACAAAGACCTTGGCGTATCCAAAGACCTCACCTACACGGTCTCAGCAGGACGGCGCGGCGGTTTCAGTTGGGACTGGAAGCACCAGGGGAATATGGCATGGGGAACCATCGGGGCCATCAATAC
>JASBTH010000018.1 GCA_030148525.1 Saprospiraceae bacterium
ACCTCAAACCCCAAACCTCAAACCTCAAACCTCAAACCTCAAACCTCATACCTGTTACTTGTTAATCCTGGCCTCCAGGTCGGTGAAAAACTGGGCGAGGTCATTATTGTCTTTCAACTTATTATCGGTAGCATCCTCAACCCGACGAATGATGCGCTTGTATTTAGGTATTGCCTTCTCGATGGTACGACGATTCCTTTTTATTTTGTGAAGTTCATTGCCGTAGATCAGGTAAAAGGAATGCAGGGATTTGTACTCATCAGGGCGCCGTACGATGCCAACGTTTTCCATATACTCTTCTTTCCGCAAATATTTACGTTCGTGATGAAGCACGGTAAAGTGCTCGCCACGATGTAGCAGTTCGTAAAAGCGCAAACCGTCTTTCGCCTCTGATGACAGGCGCCCCAGGTCCTGTACCAGGTACTGTATGGTGTCTTTTTCGGAAGGGTACACCTCAATGCGCTGAATCTGAGCCAAGGGGAGTTGGCCTTCCGTCTCATCTTCAAAGAGGATATACAAGCGTTCAAATTCGCCGTCAATAACCAGATCAACCTCTTCGCTCAAATATTCATAACCGCTAAACAATACGCGCCCCGGCAAAAAATCATCAAAGAGAAACCGATGACCTTCCCGTCGTACCACTTCACTAAATGTAAAGACGCCTCCCTGTGATCCGCCATTAGTACTGGCTAGAGTCTTCATGCGATTCTGTAAAAAGACCTGTTTCTTATCCAGTTGCCCATATCCCGGTAAAACTACCAGTGAGAGCAAACTAGTGAGTAATATCCATTTCATAATGAAAGAGTTAAGTGAGAGACTAAACATTATCCAACTTAGAAAAAAGCCAACACATGTGGCGTATCCCTGCCGTAAATTTTAGTCACCAGCATTGCGGAAGTATCTTTTTTGGCGAAAGCCAACTAGGCATAATACAACTGAATCCACTGAATGACAGCCAGGAACAGGAATAAACCACTCAGGAAATAGTTTAGATTCTGAGCGAAGAATCGCGCATGAGTAGAAATATAGCGGGCGAAGTTGGCGTAAAGCCCCAACATGAAAAAACCTCCAACGGAAAGTCCCAACATCATAAACAGACCAAAGGTGTGTTGCAGATCGATCCAACCGTGGGCCTGGCCAATGGTACTAATGGTAAAAAAGAAGGGAATATTGAGCACGTTCATGCCGGCGATAGCCATTCCAACCAGAAAGGCATGGCCCTGCCGGCGGCTTTCCGCTTTCAGCCGTGGTCGCAAGCCTTTGTAGAAAAAGACTACACTGAGAATAATAAAGATCAGAATAGCCAGCTTTTTGATCATGGACAGTATTTCCCGGTGTTCAGCCAGATATCCCGCAAATCCAACACCGATCAACGCCTGTACAAAAATAACCAGAGCTGCTCCGGCACTAAAAATAATACCGGCACGTAGATTCCGCTTCAGGGTAATCTGAACGGCCGACATATTGATGAGCCCCGGTATAGCAATCCCGATAACTGCAATGAGGACACCGAAAAAAAAGTTGATTAGTACCTGCATACGTACAAATATAAGGCGTTTTGCCTTCACGGACCCGCATCCTTCGACTCAGAGCCTTCTGGCTTCTACCAGTTTGACCAGCAGACGGTAGAAGAGGGGCCACGAATCTACTGACAAGGGGGGGTATTCTAACCTGCAGTACTTCGTGCGGGGACTCCCGAGCTACTTCGTGTTATCGGTATCACTGAGCCCTTGCACCGCAATGAGCCTGTCGGAGAGCCGGAAGCACCGGCCGGTGAAACCAACAGCACAGGGGGAATCTCCGTTCATTGGATACAGAAGTCGAAAAAATTACCCATTTTCCGGGGACTTTGCATCCAACGAAAACCAACTACTATGACCCATCCCACTGGAATCTCCGACCGGGGTGCACGTGGCCTGATTACACTATTCATTATCACCCTCTTGGCGGGCCTGTTCATTTTTCCCCGCCTGAGTGGTCAGGATCCATTGGCCATTGAAATCCTGGTATTATCTGCCTTTTGTGGGGCATCCATTTACCTGCTTGTCCGCGGCCAAGCCTGGGCCGACATCCAAAAGAGCGTCAACGAAAAGGTAAAAGAAGCGGTACCGGCTATGTTAATTTTGTCGTGTATTGGTATCCTGATCGGCGCCTGGATGGTGAGTGGCACGATCCCCATGCTCATTTATTGGGGCTTACAATTAGTGGCTCCTAAGTTTCTGTACCTCTTTGCGTTCGGTATCTGCATCTTGTTCTCTCTGCTTACGGGAACCTCCTGGGGCTCGGCAGGTACCATTGGTGTGGTAGTGATCGGCCTGGCGTACGTGTACGAAGCTAATTTGGCAATCACGGCCGCAGCCATCGTGGGGGGTGCCTTTTTTGGCGATAAGCTATCCCCTCTGTCCGATACGACCAATATCGCGGCCCTGGCCACCGGTGTTGATCTGATCGATCACATTCGATCCATGCTCTACACCACCGTCCCGGCCGCCATCATAGCAGCTATATTATATACGATCCTCTCAATAAATCACCTGAGTGATGTCGGGAGCACGCGAACTGCGGAATTAGCCAGTGCCTCGGAGGCTCTGCAAGCAATGTTTGTCTTTTCGGGTTGGCTACTACTGCCCCTGCTAGTTGTCATAATTGGTGCTATCACCCGTCGCCCGATTGTGTTGACGCTATTGATATCATCCTTGCTCGCGCTGGCGCTGGCCGCCATTTTTCAGCACATCGAATTTACCGATATGGTTGCCAGTCTTAGCACCGGTTTTCAGGTCGATATGCTGCGCAATCCGGTGACCGACTCCCCGATAACCCCTATCCTTAACCGGGGAGGCTTGTACAGCATGAAGGAAGCCGTTCTGATCTGCCTCCTGATCTTTGCCTACCTGGGATTACTGGAGCACGTAGATGCTATTCAGCGGGTCATGAAGCCCATCTTACAGCGCATCAAGCGCCGGTCGACTGCCGTAGCCAGCACCCTGACCATGACCATTTTCACCAACTTGTTCAGCTCGAATCAATTTGCGACCAGCTTCATTATCGGGGCCACCTTTCAACCGATTTACGAGCGTCTGCACATTTCCAAGCGTGTACTGAGCCGCTCCATCGAGGATGCCGGTACCATGATCGAAAACCTGGCCCCCTGGACCCCTTCCGGTATATTTATGGCCGGTGCACTGGGTGTCTCCGCCATCGAGTACGCTCCCTGGCAGTTCCTCAGCATTTTCAATCTCATCATTGCCTACTTTTATGCTTTTACGGGTATCGCCTGTTTTTATGCTTCCGCAAAAAAAGAAGAATAATTATGTCCGAACCTACGTCTAAACGATCCGCTACCCTGCTCTGCCACGATGATGAAGCGTACCGGGAAAACCGGGGTGCCGTGGTACCACCGATCTATCAAAACTCCCTGTTCACCTTTCCAGATTGGGAAGCCATCGATCAGGCCTTTTCCCAACCGGCAGACGCCGCCATTTATACCCGCGGCAATAACCCGACGGTAACTATGGTCGAAGAGAAACTAGCGGGTATTGCGGGTGCTGAGCGCGCTCGCCTGTTCGCTTCGGGCATGGGCGCCATCAGTTCGGCTATTCTTTCATGTGTGAATCAGGGCGACCACATAGTGACCATCCGCAACATCTACGGTCCGGCCCAGAATTTTATGCGCCAGTACCTGGGACCCAAATGCGGTATCACGACCACCTTCATTGAGGGAACGGCTATCGACCAATTCGAAGCCGTTATCCAGTCCAATACTAAATTGATCTACCTGGAAAGTCCGGCCTCACTTACCTACGAGCTACAGGATCTGGCGGCGGTAGCCCGACTGGCCCGTACGCACGGAATCCGTACAGTCATCGATAATACACTGGCCACTCCCCTCCACCAAAGTCCGCTCGCTCAGGGCATCGACCTGGAAGTCCACTCCGCCTCGAAATACCTGGGCGGACACAGTGACCTGGTTGCCGGACTGCTGCTCGGTAAGAAGACCGACCTCGACACCATATCCCTCACCGAACAGGCCTGGCTGGGCTCCAAAATGGCCCCCTTCGAAGCCTGGCTGCTCCTGCGTAGTCTGCGCACCCTGCCCGCCCGCCTGCGCTTGCATCAGGAACAGGCCATGGCATTAGCGCTTTTCCTCGACCAACATCCCGGCGTACGCAAGGTCTACTACACGGGCTTGCCTTCTTTTCCTCAACGCGAACTGGCCGACCGCCAGATGCGGGGCCACTCGGGGCTCCTTAGCATTGAGCTGTCAACGGACGATCCCACCAAAGTGCGGGCCTTTGTCGATGCCCTCGACCTGTTCAAACTCGGAGTTAGCTGGGGCGGGCACGAAAGTCTGGTCTATGCTCCGCTGATTTCTTATTTGCGGGAAATGGGCCAAGAAGCTTTCCGGAAATCGGGCATTCCCGCGGGGCTGGTTCGCCTGTCGGTAGGTCTCGAGGATGTGCAAGACCTGCAACTTGAACTGGATAACGCGCTAAAAAAAGTACAGTAGGGAACTCTTTAGTCACCCATGTGCTTTTGAGCATATTGACCAAACTCAATTCCGTATGAAAGCCTACTTCGATGCCAACCAACAGATGTGGAATCAACGCACGGAAACCCACCTGACCTCCGACTTTTACGACCTGAAAAACTTCCGGAAAGGAGGCTCCAGCCTGAAGCAGATCGAATTGGAATTATTGGGCGATGTTGCCGGATTGTCGATCCTGCACCCCCAGTGTCATTTTGGGCAGGATACCCTGTCGCTGGCCCGCATGGGGGCGCAGGTAACCGGCTATGACCTTTCGGACCGGGCCATCCGGGAAGCCCGCAAACTCGCTGCTGATCTCGGGATTGACGCAAGTTTCGTGCAGGGAAATGTGTTGGAGATGGACCAGCACCTGGAGGAAACCTACGATCTGGTGTTCTGTTCTTATGGCTGCATCGGCTGGTTACCTGACCTGCGCCCATGGGGACAGCAGATTGCCCGGCGTATCAGGGCGGGAGGGCGGTTCATCCTGGTGGAGTTCCACCCTGCCGTCTGGATGTTCGACGACGATTTACGGGAGATCGCCTATTCCTATTTCAACCGCGAGCCCATCGTAGAAACCACCGACACCACATACACCGAAAACGCCACCGAACAGGATATCACCTCTTACTCCTGGAATCACGCACTGGCCGACGTTTTCCAGGCCCTGCTGGAAGCCGGTCTGCAGGTAGAGACCTTCCATGAATACGACTATTCCCCCTGGAATTGCTTTCAACGCACCGTTTCCTGTCCGGACGGTTGGCAGATTGAAGGATTGGCCGGGAAGCTGCCGATGGTGTTCGGATTGGTCGTGCGTAAATGAGTGAGTATATTGTAGTGGTATTTTAAATACCTCCTCACTTAAGTGATGAGGTCAGTAAAATACCACTACAATCCACGTAATAAACAAAACAAAAAACTATGAATACCCGTATCCAATGGCTTATTTTGCTGGTATTTGCGATTGCCGGCACGATCCATGCACAACAAAATAGTGCTACCGAAGCACTCTATTCATTATTCGATGACAAAAATAAACTCGAAGAATCCGAACGTACCGATGCGCCCTATCCTGAACTGACCGTTGCGAAATTCGAACAGGAAGCCGCCGCCCGTCGTGAACTACAACAAAAGCTCAGCACCATCGACCGATCCCAACTTTCGGAACAGGATCGGATCAATGCCGATATCTTTGCGTTCATCTTGGAAGATGAGATCGCACGGGTCGATTACCAGTCGTACCTAATCCCATTCAATGCCGAAGGCGGCTTTTACAACCGGCTGCGCCCTGGTCGCAGGTATCGCTCGGCCGATGACTACCAACGCTATCACGAACGATTAGCTGCTTTTCCCGACTACCTGGAAGCCAATATGGACCTCATGCGTCTGGGTATAGAAAAAGGTATTGTTTCGCCCAAAGTCACCGCTAAAAACTACGAGGTACTCACGGCCCCCTATCGCTCCCAAGATGAGACTGAGAACCCCTTATTCGCTCCTTACGCACAGCGGCCCGACGGCATCCAACCGGCCGAGTGGAAATCGCTGCGGGATGAAGGCCTGGACATACTCAGAAACCAGGTCTTACCGGCTTACGCCAACTTGCACTCCTTTATGCAGGAAACCTATCTGCCGGCAGCCCGCGAGACGGTGGGTATCTCCGAAATACCCAACGGCGAAGCCTATTATGAGCAACGCATCCGCCACTTTACCACCCTTGATATGACACCCGAAGAAGTCTTTCAAAAAGGGCAGGAGGAAGTGGCCCGCATTCGTGCCGAGATGGAACAAATCATTGAAGACCTCGGGTTCGAAGGCTCTTTTGATGATTTTCTCACCTTCCTGCGGACGGATCCGCAGTTCTACTGTGAAACACCCCGTGATCTGCTTAAAGAAGCATCCTATTTCGCCAAAAAGATCGATGGAAAACTGCCGGCTTATTTCGAAAAACTACCACGACTCCCCTACGGAGTGGAGCCAGTACCCGCAGCCATCGCCCCCAATTATACCGGCGGACGTTACTCACCTGGCTCGGCCCGCTACCATCGCGCCGGTCAGTACTGGGTTAACACCTATAAACTCGATAGCCGCCCGCTCTATGTACTTCCATCGCTCACCCTGCACGAGGCCGTACCCGGGCACCACCTGCAAATGGCCCTGGCCGAAGAACAGGAAAGTGGTCCTGATTTTCGCCGCTCCTACTACATCAGTGCCTTCGGGGAGGGATGGGCCCTCTACTGCGAATACCTGGGCGAAGAAATGGGCATCTACGAAACACCTTACGAGCAATTTGGCCGACTCACCTACGAAATGTGGCGTGCTTGCCGCCTGGTGGTCGATGTAGGCATGCACTACAAAGGCTGGAGTCGACAGAAAGCACTCGATTTCCTGTCTTCCAACACGGCCCTGTCAATCCACGAGTGCAATACCGAGATCGATCGCTATATCGGCTGGCCCGGCCAGGCCGTTTCCTACAAGATCGGCGAGCTGACCATCCGCCGCCTGCGCAAACAAGCCGAAGCGGCCATGGGTGACGACTTTGACCTGAGAGCCTTCCATCAGCATATCCTAAAAAATGGCTCCGTACCATTATTCATCCTGGAAGACCAAATCGAACAAATGATCGCCGCGAGCACTTCTTCGGATAGATAGCTTGTACAGGTCTGAGGTATGAGGTTTGGGGTTTGAGGTGAGGTTTGAGGTTTCCCGCTTTCGCCCGTACGGGCTTCAGCGGGCAGAGAAGGTTTGAGGTACTGCTGCTTATTCCTGTTTGCAGTTCGTCATTTTAGACAGGACCGTGATTGGTACAAACAGGAATCAGCAGCGGGAATTAGTCCTGCGGAAAGGCGATATCCACCGGTCGTTCTCGTTTCCCGGAAGAAATTGATAAATTCCGTATAACGGTCTGGCAAACAATAATGACCGGCCGTTAGTGAGTATTTAAGATAGATAACCAAGTTTTTTCATGCGTTTTCTGACATTAGACCTATACTGTCCCGATTTGGATGCTCAACGGTCCTTTTATTCCCGGCAACTGGAGTGGCAGGAAATAACGGATTCGGAGGCACCTCTGGCTTATCAAGTCGGTTATACCAGATTACGCTTTCGCGAAAAAGCGGATGTAGCCCCCTACCACTTTGCGTTTAATATTCCGGCCGGTCAGGAGATGGATGCTCTGACCTGGCTGAAACAACGGACCGAGGTCGTTCCTTTTCAGGGAAAAGATGTAATCGACTTCAGCAATTGGGAGGCCTATGCCATGTACTTCCGCGATCCGGCGGGCAATATCGTTGAGTTTATTGCCCGTCGGCCACTCGGTCTGCCCGCTATTCGTCCTTTTTCCCATAAGTCCATAGCCGGTGCCAGTGAAATGGGCGTCGCCGTAAATTCCATTCGCCCCTTCTACGAAAAACTTCACCAGCGCTTCGGCCTGGAACGCTTCGATGGCTCCTTCGAAAAGTTCTGCGCCATCGGTAATCACGAAGGCCTCTTCATCGTGGTCGACCAGGCTACGAAAGATTGGTTTCCCGCCGGCATTCCCGCTCAGCCCGTCCCCTTCAGCTGCACGTTGGAAGTGGATGGAGTGTCGCATTCGCTTTCCTACGAACCGGAAGACAGGTGTGAGGTGTGAGGTGTGAGGTGTGAGGTGTGAGGTGTGAGGTGTGAGGTGTGAGGTGTGAGGTACTGCTGCTGATTCCTGTTTGCAGTTCGTCATTTTAGACAGGACCGTGATTGGTACAAACAGGAATCAGCAGCGGGAATTAGTCCTGCGGAGAGGTGATATCCGCCGGTCATTTTTGTTTCCCGTATGAGGACGTGATTAAGCAACATCACGTCTTGGCAAACAAGAATAACCGGCCGTTTTCCCTGGCTGTCGAAGCTAGGCGAAGGCATGCCCACTTCCGATTTTAACTTCCGACCTCCGATTTCAATTCATTCTGCTATCCGTCACGAACGGCAACTTCTCCATCGTGATCGCTTCCAGACTGAAGAACCCGAACTCCTCCGTTACCCGGCCGTCGATTTTGTAGAGACCAGGACCACGGAAGGGGTGGCGCTTGAGGATATCGGGAAAATGGACGGTATCAAAAAAGTCGCCGGTCCGGTCGAGCCAGGTACCGAAAGCCATGTGCTGCCCTCTCACCGTACGCACGCTCTTCTGGCAGACATAATAGCCGATCAGGCGTACGCGTCGCCCCTTGACGGCCGAGAGGCGGCTGGCCGGGATGCAATCGTGTTCGATCACGCCCGAAGGGTCGCTCAACAGATCAAACGGTGAGCACAGCGGAAAGCCGAGTAATTCAATCTCGTCGAAGGCCTGGTCGAGAGGGCCTTCCTCCAGGATGGGCAGGTTGAGGTCCTCGGGGGAGTCGCGACTTTCGAAGAGGGAAAGGCTGCGTTCGTGCCGATCCTGGGGTCGGAAGAGGGCATTTTTCTCCCACATCAGCTCGTATTTATTCTTACCCGTAAAGCGAAAGGCACCGATGCGGATCAATATGTCCAGTTGCTCGGAGCGCAGATCAACGCGCCGGATGAAATCTTCCAGATTTCGGTACGGTCCCCCCCGGGCGCGATTATCCACGATACGATGGGCAACCTGGGTCTGTAACTGATGCAAACTGGTAAAGCCCAGATACAGGTCGTTCCCCTTGATGGTAGCCAATTGGAGACTATGGTTCACACAAGGTGGATGAATATCAGCGCCCTGCATGCGTGCCTCGTGCACGTAAAACTCCTTTTTATAAAAGCCGCCATCATTATTGATCACAGCCGTCATGAATTCCAGGGGAAAATAGGCCTTCAGGTAAAGACTCTGGAAGCTCTCCACTGCGAAGCTGGCCGAGTGCGCCTTGCAAAAAGAATAGCCCGAGAAGCTCTCCACCTGTCGCCATACCTCTTTGGCCAGTTCCTCGGGATAGCCCCGGGCCCGGCAGTTTTCGTAGTACTTGCGGCGCAGATGCTCAAAGGTATCCTTGCGGTGTTTTTTGCCGCTCATGATGCGTCGCAGCACATCGCTTTCGTCCAGATCGAGTCCGGCGAAGTGGTGTACGATCTTCATCACATCTTCCTGATAGACCATCACGCCGAAGGTCTCCCCCAAATGTTCCCGGAAGACATCGTGAATGTATTCAAAGCTCTGGGGGTCGTGAAATCGCTTAATGTATTCCCGCATCATACCCGACTTGGCTACGCCCGGCCGAATAATGGAGCTGGCCGCCACCAGGTGTACGTAATTATCGCACTGCAATTTGCTGAGTAATCCCCGCATGGCCGGCGACTCGATATAGAAGCACCCAATAGCCTTTCCCGAACGCAATTGGGTACGCACGCGCTCGTCGCGCTTGATCGCTTCCACATCGTGCACATCGACCGAGCGTCCCTGGTTACGCCTGACGAGTTGCACTGCTTCCTTGATGTGGCCCAGTCCCCGCTGGCTCAGGATGTCGTATTTATGAAATCCCATATCCTCGGCGTGGTACATATCGAAATGGGTGATGGGAAACCCCTTGGGCATCATCTGCAGGGCCGTGTGGTAGTGGATAGGGCGCTCACTGATCAGTACCCCGCCGGCGTGGATCGACAGGTGGTTAGGGAATCCCTCCAGCATCTGACCGTAGTGAAAAATCTCCCGGGCCAGCTCGTGGTGCCGGTCGACCGAGCCGGGGTCGGCCACGATTTGATCGATCTCGGCCTTGGGGAGGCCCACTACCTTGCCGAGTTCCCGGATCACAGCCCGGCTTTTGAACGTACTATACGTTGCCAGCAAGGCCGTGTGCTCACGTCCGTAGCGCTTGAATATGTAGTCGGTCACATCGTCGCGCTCATCCCAGGAAAAGTCGATATCGAAATCGGGCGGCGATGCCCGGTAGGGATTGATAAAGCGCTCGAAGTACAGATCCAGCTCCAGCGGGTCCACATCGGTAAGACGGATGCAGTAGGCCACCATGGAGTTCGCACCACTCCCTCGCCCCACGTGGTGATAGCCCATGGATTCGGCGTAGCGCACGATGTCCCAGGTGATGAGAAAGTATGCACAGAAGTCCTGATTGCGGATCACCCGCAGTTCTTTCTCCAGGCGCTCACGTGCCTTGCGGTGATGCGGTCCGTAGCGCTCGGTACATCCTTTTTGCGACAGCTTTTGCAAAAGCACAAAATCCCCCTCCTTACTGCCGGTGAAGGTCTGGCGATTGTTAGCGAGGCCGCTGCGCAACTCAATGGAACAGCTATCCAGTACACGCTGCGTATTGCCGATAATATCGGGATAGGCTTCGAAGTAAGTACGCACTGTCGTTGGCGGCACCAGACGATCGCCCTTTTTAGCCAGATCGGCGGGGCGCAGCTTACTCAGTATCGTATTGCGGTCGATGGCCCGCAGGTATGTATGTAACCGATACTCCCGCTGATCAAAGCAGGTTACAGGGTGCAGGATCACCAATTTGTGCTGATGCCGCAGCAACTGGTGCCGAAAGAGGTTAGATACGTGCACGGCCCGGATCCCCAGCAGTTCATTATCGCGGTAGTCCTCGATACCGATACCCGGCTGATCCAGCCGCGGGTAGATGATCCAGCAGTTCGGCAACTTTGGCGGACGGGCAGGCAGCTTTTTACCCTCCAGGGAATACTGCGTCAGGAAAGCATTGAGTTCCCGGAATCCCTCCTCGTTACGCGCCAGACCAATGTACAGGCAACGGTGCTCCTCATCCCGAAAATCAATCCCCAGAATGGGTTTGATCCCCGCTTCGCGGCAGCGCGTCACAAACTCGAAAGCACAACTGGTACTATTGATATCGGTAAGTGCCAGCGTATCCACCCCCCACTTGGCCGCCCGGGTAACGAGCTGCTCCGGGGACATGGTCCCGTACCGAAGGCTGAAGTAGGTGTGGCAGTTGAGAAACATGTTTGGAAGTCAGAAGTGTGAGGTCAGAGATCAGAAGTAAACGGTTGATCTAGACTGAAGGGATCGGAGAGCGCAGAGACTGGAGAGACTGGGCCAAGGTTCAAGGTCCGTGGTTGTAAACTCTGACCTCTGATTTCTGACTTCTGACGTCCATGGCCGCCGGAGCTTTAGCGCAGGAGGCCGACTTATGATCATCCATAACCGATCGAGGTTTTACCAAATCGTTTGCGTACCTG
>JASBTH010000076.1 GCA_030148525.1 Saprospiraceae bacterium
CAATGCCGCCGAGTAAACTGGCAGCCGGGTCGTGCACATAACCGTGCAGGAGCTGCCCGCGCCATTCCTTATCACGCTCGGTGGGAACGAGCTGTGATTTATCGACTTTTTCGAGTGGACGGTACATAAGGTGTTCGAGCCCCATCGGTTCGTATACTTGCTCGTATACCCATTGGTTGATGGGCTGCCCGGTAACTTCTTCCAACATGAACTGCAAGAGTACAAAGTTCACATCACTGTACAGGTAGCGACGGCCGTTGTACAGACGCACATCGTTAAGGTCTTGGCGCAAACTATCCTTAAAACTGGATGCAAAGAACATATTACCGGCCACCGGTACGGAATGTACCTCAGAAGATTCGGAACAGAAATATGGGTTGCATGTCATGTGTAGCTTGTCCCAGCGGCGCATATAGTTCATAATGGGCACATTGGCCTGAATACCCGAACGGTGGGTTAGCAACCGCTCCGTAGTGACGTGGGCGATATTCCCTTTACTAAGATCAGGCAAATACTTTCGGATGCGATCCTCCAGGTCGATCAGGCCGGCTTCGTAAGCCTTCATAAAGCCCACCGTGGTTGCAGCCACCTTGGTCACGGAAGCCAGGTCGTACATATGATCGGTAGCAACCGGCGTTCCACCGTAGGTATGTTCGCCAAATGCTTTGTGATAGAAAATACGTCCATGACGTGCGAGCAGCACCTGGCAACCAGGCATAGCTTTATCCCGGATAGCCCGGTTGACGATGGCATCAATGGTCAGTAATTTTTCACCGGCAAAACCGACAAACTCAGGTCGGCTGTAGCCCATACGGACGGTGGGATAGCTCAGGCCAGCTCCCGCCGGCATTTGAGTATTGATTGACATGGGCAGTCGCCCCTGCGTGCCCAGAGCACCGACCACCATCTCGGCGAGTGCTTTTTCCACGTGGCGCGCACGACGGGGAGCCTGTAAAATAGTCAGCCCCGTGGTATCGACCCCGGCCAGTGCTTCGGGATGCCCCATGTTAATAAGTACTCCCGACTGTGCAGCTATTTTTTGTAGAAAAATAGTATCCCGCGGAGAGCGAATGAAGTTACCATCGATCAGTACAATGGGTCGCACGCCGCGCTCCGTTTTCACCTGAAAACCTTTTTCCGGACTAAAATTACCGTGTTGGTAGGAAGGACTAATGTACTCCTCTAACGTATTTTTAAAGTGTACGGCTGGTTGGGCACAGTAGTCAATAATACCTACTCGCGGACTATTAGCCTGGGTTTGTAACAGGGGCCATGCCCCCCAACCATTGTGTACCAGAACAATGCGATCGAGATCCATTTTTTCCAGGAATAACCGCCAGCTATCGCCGTTGAAGTGTTCTTCCAATTCGCTCGCATCCAGAAAAGTCGGTTCTTCCTCGTGTCGGATTCGCGGAATCAGCGAAGCCTGGATGGGCTTAGTGATATTATCCTGAATAACTTCTTTTTCCAGGCCGTGGTGTATCCAGTATTTGGCTTGCAATACCCTTCTTACGCGCTCATCTACCTCTTCCTGCAAAATAGCGCCATTTTGTACCAGCGTCACGAGCTGATGATGGATGCGGTCGGGCTGGCCCCGCACCCAAAACTGATGTACACCCTGGCGCCATTGACATAATAAATCGGCATAGGCATCGACCTTTGTCCAGATCAGACCGTGATAATCGAGATGATCCGACAAATACGACTGAAAATGCCCCTCCTGAGTGCCACAGGCTTCAAAAATATCGGGAGCTGCAGTAATCCCACCCATGCCTGCCTTAACCATTGTTTTGGAGCGTTGCAGAAAACTGGCATGCAACAAAATGGTATCCGACAACTGCGGATAATAATCGTCAAAGGATTCCGTAGCGGAGATGATATGATAATCGCTAAGCTTTTGACTGCGTCCGGTACTCCAGTCAACACCTTTGGGTTTATATTTCACTTGTAACCCGAAGGTCAGGTTGACTCCCAGGTGGTACGCCTGTCGCGCATAAAGCCGTTGCAGGTGGGATACGAGAGAGTCTTCAATCCCCAGCCAGGACGTTCCCGGATCCCAACCGGCGAACTGTTCATTCTGGACTGCTTTGGCCCGGGATGCAATAAATAAAGGAATATCGGCATTGGCTCGCAGCGTATCAGATAAACTCAGAAAGTGCGATAAGGATAAGCCTTGCGGCAAAAATCCACCTACATAATTGTGGCGGGTCCAATAGGTAAGCATGGTATCGGGAATGGAGTCACCAGCCAGCCATTCCATAAAGATGAGTTGGCCCATTTTCTCTTCCAGGGTCATGGAGTGGAGCAGGGAATCCACCCAGATAGGCGGCTCTTCCTGAAGGTAGGAAATCCAACGAGCATGTTCGGGCGTTTCTTCCCGTTGACAGCTGCTATGGGCAAACCACAGCACTATCATACTGAACCAGAGAATCCGCTTCATTATACTAATTGTTCATGGGTGACCATCCGTCAATCGGGATCTAGGTACTGGATGGAAATATTTGTTTAAAAAAATAACTCTTGCCGGCCCGGACATCGTCGTATGTCCATAACTCGCTTTCGGAATGTTCATAGTAATAGCTCAACAGAGCGAAATCACCTGCACAATTCCAATTGTGTATCAGTACCAGGCCGAAAATGATCCATTGTATTTCAGGCTGAACAAGGGGCAGGATGATGATACCCGCAAAAAAGATAACCCAGAAAGGGGTTAATGCAACGAAATGAAAGCGGCGACGACTCAGTACACAACGATCGGCTACCGCATAGAAATACAGCTTCCGGAAACTACCTCCAAAGTGGATATTCCGGGCGCCCACCAGGAGATACGCCAGAGCGTGAATACCCTCGTGAACGAGAATCAGCACGCTCATACTTAGGGCTACCCCGACAAAAAAGTACAGGAACATTTGTCCGGGGCCAAGTATCCCGTGGTATAACTGCCACCCACCAAAGATCAAAATGCCAAGGGTACACAACCAGTTAAAGCTGCTGAAAGAGCGAACCACCTGGTTGCGTCGACCTAATTCCTGTTGCAGGAACGGCATCATCCGTTCGTGCTCCAGCTCGAGGATCAACTCGTACGTTGGATCATCGTGTAGGTCTTCGATGCGCATGCTTTAGTATGTTTACGCACCAACAACTTCACAAGTTGCAGTGCTTTCGATCATTTCTTGCCGTGCGGAAAAAAAATGTGTCCATTGCCTCCTATGGCAATTATCTTTCTACGTATAACCATTTTTTCGGTAGGTTCAGTTTCAATACCTGCCTAAATTATTGGATTCTTAACAGAAATGGTCGGCGACTTTACTCAACTCGGGCATCCGCCAGTCGGGTTCGGGGCCCAATGCGTACCAGGATTGTCCGGGGCGCTCTACAAAAATCGTGTTCCAGCCCGCCCATTTAGCTCCGGATATGTCCCAGGCATGGGCGGCAACCATCCAGCATTCCTGCGGTATTTTACCCTCTTTTTTGGCCGCCCAGTCGTACACCCTCCGGTCGGGTTTATACCAACCAGCTTCCGCAACGCTGTAAGCCCGGTGAAAGACCTCCGACAGTCCGGAACTTTCCAATTGGGACTGCATGGTCTGGGGATCAGAATTCGTAAGGGCCACTAATCGAAACCCCGCTGTGCGCAACCGACTTAGGGCGGGGATCACATCTGCATGTGGCGGAGCTTCCCGCATGGCGCCCAAAGCTTTTTTGGCGGAAGCCTCAGTAATAGCCAGACCGTTACTGCGAGCGACCATCTTTATCGATTCCAGTCCAATTTCACCAAACGGAATGAATCGGCCGGCCACGGTTTCCACCAAAGAGTAGTGTAATAATTGCCGAAACCATAATTGGACTAACTTATCCGAGCCACCCAGCAAGGGTCGCAGCTCGTCCTTCAGCGGTTGCAGATCAAGGAGAGTCTCATTCACATCAAAAAAGAGTAACGCATCACGTGCCATAAACTTCTTTGTCG
>JASBTH010000078.1 GCA_030148525.1 Saprospiraceae bacterium
AAGATCATCCCCCTCCTGGCCAAGGTGGTATCGGGGCTGGCGAGCCTGGGCACCTCCTGTGGGTTACTAGCCATTTTACTCATTTGGGAAGGGATCATACCGGGCTGGCGTATTTGTCTGCTACCCGTTTTTCTCCTCCTCCTCTTCCTGGTTAGCCTGTCGATAAGCGTTTGGATGAACGCGCTCACCATCAGGTACCGGGATGTAAATCACGTTATTCCCTACCTGATCGGGTTTGCCATTTGGCTGACCCCTGTCTTTTACCCGGGCACACTGATTCCCGATTCGTACGCGCTGATCCTCTACCTCAATCCTATGGCCGGTGTCATCGAAGGGTTTCGCTGGTCCCTGATTCCGGCCCAGAGTTTTGATACCCGGTATCTGTTGGGCCTGGGTATTTCTATGGTCGTACTCATCGGAGGGTTATGGTACTTCCGTAAAATAGAAGATCAAATTGCTGATTTCATCTAAGTATATGCTTCGAATATTTAAACAAGAACCGCCAGAACTGATTACTAAGGGGCCCTACAGCTTCCGGACCAGCCGTCCCAAATACGATCGGTACGTTCTGGAGGAGATCTGGGATCGGGACACCTACGGTATCGAAGAATTTGCTTCCCACCTGGAGGGCGCCATCATTGACATCGGGGCACACATAGGCGGGTTCACCGGTAAGGCCCGCCAGAAGTGGACAAATAATCCCATCTACGCGTTTGAACCACATCCGAAAAACGCCCGCCTGTTCCGGAAAAATGCACGAGCTAACGGATGGCAACAGATTCGTTTTTTTGCGAAAGCAATTACATCCCGAACCCAGTCGGTAAAACTACATCTCGACCCAAAGAATTCAGCTGGCCATAGTTTGCTCGACCGGAAAGATCAGCGGAGCATATCAGTCAGCGGAATGACCCTTAGTGATTTAACAGCACGGGAAGGAATAGTGCAAATTGGTCTTTTAAAACTCGATTGCGAAGGATCAGAATACGACATACTGACGACCATTCCCCCCGATCTCCTGCAACAGATCCGATTTTTAATCGTGGAGTGGCACCCCTTGCCGCAATACAACCGGGTACATATTGATGATCGCCTGCGAAATGCCGGTTTTCGGGTGATCAGGAAGCAACCGGATCAATACATCCCGAATCAAGAACTGACGACCTATGAGCGCATCAACTAACAACGCCAAAGCGACCTTTGCCCTTCGCGCCGACGGGCTGCAGAAGTCTTATTTCCATCAGAAGCCCGTCCAGGATTTCCGGGTCGCTTTGGGCAATTTGTTTTCCAGACAGGAACGCACAACCTTCGACGCTGTGGCCGATGTCAGCTTCACCGTGCGCCCGGGAGAAGTTTTGGGAATCATCGGTAAGAATGGCTCAGGCAAGTCTACCCTGTTACGCATGCTGAGCGGAGTTACCAAACCAACGGCGGGGACCATTACTATCCACGGCCATCTGGCCAGTATTCTCGATATCGGGACTGGTTTCCACCCCGACCTGACGGGCCGGGAAAACATCAGTATGCGAGCTAAGCTTTTCGGCATGAGACGAACGGATATTCAGGCCATCATGCCGGAGATCATCGCCTTCAGCGAACTGGCGGAATTTTTCGATACGCCCGTGAAATACTATTCCGATGGTATGTATCTGCGACTGGCCTTTTCCCTAATCACCCACCTGAAAGCCGATATACTATTATTTGACGAAGTCTTGAGTGTAGGCGACCTCACCTTTCAACACAAATGTCTCGAAAAGATCCGCGCCATTGCCCAAAGCGGACGTACTATTATTTTGGTAAGTCATAACGTGCGGGAGGTCCTGGATATGTGCAACCGGTTTTTACTATTGGAAAAAGGCCGGATCAAAGCCATGGACTCCAATCCGGATCTGGTGATGGAATACATCGATGATTCCTACAAGGCTTTTAAAAAGGAATCCGAGACACCGGAAGACGTCCGGCAACAATCCTGGGAAGCAGGTGAACATGCTCCCGGTAACGAGCAAATCACCTTGCGGTCAGCTTCCGTATGCGCTCCGGGCGAAGAAATAGGCAGCCCTCTTTTCATGGATCAGGACCTGGAATTTCGCATTATTTTTGACAAACCGGCAAGCGAGCGAGCAATCGATCTTGCGATCTCCCTGAAAGACCAGATCAACCAGGAAGTATTGTGTACCAGTCCCCTGCGAGTCAATAAATACTTCACGGAAACAAGAGCCGGCCGGTACGAAGTGCGCTGTGTCATTCCCGGCGATCTATTGAATGTCGGCCAGTACCGCCTCAATATTTTTGCGATTGAAGGACGAACCGACCTCGTTCTTATGGAACGGGATCTGCTCCATTTCACCATTGGCAACCGCCATGACTTTGAATACTATAACCAGGAACTGATCCGGTCGGCCGTATCCATTGCTCCCGCCCTTGACTGGACGTTACGCGTACTACCATGAAGAAACCAACGCCTACTTACCAGGAAGTACTCGACTATGTGCGTCCGCCCGTGCAAATAACCGGCTACCCGCATTTGGAGGAATTACTTTCCGACCCTACCCGACTGTCCCTTATTGAACTGGAGGTATTCACCCAAATGCCCACCTTACTGAGCAAGCTGAATGGAGTTTCCGGAGATGTCCTTTCGGCGGGAATTTGGCGTGGTGGATTCGCCCTGGCATTGCAAACCCTGATCATCGGGAGTCCCCACGCACGATCCCTCCTCCTGGCTGACACCTTCGGTGGTTTTCCGGTCCAGGAAAGCCGTTTTAAAAAAGATGAGCAAGCGCAGCGTCGCTTTAATCCACTGTTACAAGCTCATTTTCCGACGCCCCGGCAAGTGCTCGATCATTTTATTCATCTGGGATTGCCCACCCAAAACATAGAGATCCTGATTGGTGATGTGCGCGAAACCCTGACCCACTTCGAACGACCTTTGTCGCTGATCCATATCGATCTGGACTTATACGAACCAACACTGGCCACCCTTGCATTGACTTACGACCAATTGCAACCGGGCGGTCTGGTTATCATCGATGATTACGGAACCACAGTATTTGGCTGTCGCGAAGCCGTGGAGGAATTCCGAAAGGATCGGGGAATAACGGCTGGTTTCAACTATCTTTCCCAATACTGCGTCTACTGGCAAAAAGCATGAATAAAAAATCGACATCCATCAGGTTACAGGAACTCAGGAATGCCATCGGCTATCCAACTGACAAACTGGCTCTGACAAATGTGGAGCAGTATCTGGCTGATCCCAATTGCCACTCCCTGGTGGAAGGTGCTTTTTATGACCACCTGCCCGCAATCCTGAAAGATCACTTACCGGAACAAGGCGACCTGGTTGTTTGTGGTGTTTGGCGAGGCGGATCGTCTCTTTATTTACAAGCGATCAACCAGTGGCAGGATCATCACCGCAGTCTTTGGCTGTTCGACACCTTTGCCGGTTTTCACCGGGAGGAATTTTCCAACCCTAAGGATCTGGCTTTCCTGCGATCCTTCAACCTTAACCAGACCTACCGCTTCCCAGAGCCCGCAGAAGTACGGACACTTTTTATCCGGCACGGACTCTGGACAAACGAAGTACACCTCGTGAAAGGCCAGCTTCAGCGTACCCTGCCTCAATCCGGTGTATCTAGTATTGCTTTTTTACACCTGGACGTAGATTTCTATAAACCCACCCTGGATGCCCTCCAACTTAGCTATTCCAGGCTTGGGGAGGGAGCCATCATTTTAGTAGATGATTACGGGGTTCCGGAATTCGGTTGCCGGGAAGCGGTTGATACTTTTCGGGCCAGCCGGGGGATCACGGCTCCACTGCATTATCTCAATGACCATATGGCATACTGGATTCACCATGGATGAGCAAAGATCGGCAGTGGTACTTTTCTTTTACAACCGGCCGGATCACCTCCGGCAGGTTTTGGAACAGATCATTCGCTCGGAACCGAAAGCCCTTTATCTGGTTTCGGACGGTCCCAAATCATCCTTGGACAAAGCCGATATACAGGCTTGCCGATCCATAGTCGACGCTACCCCCTGCCCTTTTCCCGTGTTTCACAAATATGCCGATCACAACCTGGGTGTGGCCCGCAGCATTCCGGAAGGTCTTGATTGGGTCTTTAGCC
>JASBTH010000503.1 GCA_030148525.1 Saprospiraceae bacterium
CCGGAAATTGCTTCCATCGCCAGGATTCGGTAAGCGGATTAACCAGAGTTGGGTGGTATGGTTCCCGGGCCTCAACCGGAAAGGCAAATAACAGGACCAGGGCGGCCCATACGTAAGCTGTCGGATACCAGTGTCGGCACATAATCTTAGTGAGTTTGGTCAGGGCGTCGACAGGAAAGCCTGTCAACAACGCTAAAATTAATTGGCTTAAATGCTTGGAGGAGTCTGATATTATTCGGCAGCAGGCACAATATACAAAACAAAGCTAAACTCGAGCGATTCATAATTGGAAATTGACCCGGGTTTGTGTCCGACCGCGACTTTTCTTCTTGTTTTCACCAAAAACCAGGGACATTCACCCCTTTTTGCCCGGCATTTGTGAATTCTGGAGGGGTATATGTTAAATCGTGAAGGGTGTCGGGAGGGCCATTCCACTACCTTGGCCAACGAGGAAACACAAAAAACTATTCTGGCAGCAGCATCACAAACCAGAAGTACTATGCCTTTTACCATTGCCTATGTACTTCTACTGGGACTGGTATACCTATACAAGACCAATCTCCGCAGAAGTACCGACAAAAGTGTTTAACATGAATCGTTCACTAAGCTACCTAAGCCTGATCCTGCTCCTTCCCTTCTTTGCCTGTCAGACGACAGGGCCGGAGGCCGGCGGAGAGGATCCCTGGGCACAGATGGATACCATTCTCGCCACCATTGAAGAACCCGTTTTCCCCGACCGGGATTGGTCGATTACCGACCTGGGAGCCGTTGCCGACAGCACCACCGATGCTCTTCCGGCCATTACCGAGGCCATCGAAGCCTGCAATAAGGCCGGCGGGGGGCGCGTAGTAGTACCGGCTGGCACATTCTACGTGGACGGTCCCATTCACTTAAAAAGTTTTGTGAATCTCCACCTGGCCGAGGGGAGCAAACTACTGTTCAGCACCGACCCAGCTGATTATCCCATGGTCTTTACCCGCTGGGAGGGCATGGAATGCATGAACTATTCCCCCCTGATCTACGCCTACCAACAACAGGATATCGCCATCACCGGCACCGGCGTGCTTGACGGACAGGCCAGCAACGATAATTGGTGGCCCTGGTGCGGCAAAGATGTATACGGTTGGGAGGAAGGCATGCCCAGTCAGCGCGATTCACTGAATCGCCCCGACCTGTCGCGCCTCAATACGGCCGAAGTACCAGCCCGGGAGCGCATCATGGGTCCCGGTCATTACCTGCGGCCAAACTTCATACAACCCTACGACTGTGAGCGTATCCTGATCGAGGATGTCACCATACGGAACAGCCCCATGTGGGTTATCCACCCCGTGCTCAGTGAGCACGTAACCGTGCGGGGCGTACGCGTCATCAGCCACGGCCCCAATAGTGACGGATGTGATCCCGAAGCCTGCAAATATGTCCTGATCGAGGATTGCTACTTCGATACGGGCGACGATTGCATCGCCCTCAAATCAGGACGCAATCAGGACGGGCGCCGCATCGGACAAGCGATAGAGCAGGTAGTTGTCCGCAACTGCGATATGAAAGATGGTCACGGTGGTGTGGTTATCGGCAGTGAAGTTTCGGGCGGTGCCCGCCACATCTACGCCGAAAATTGCACCATGGACAGTCCCAACCTCGACCGGGCCATTCGCGTGAAGACCAATAAAGCCCGGGGCGGAACCATCGAACACCTCTACTTTCGCAACATCGATGTCGGAGAAGTACGGGAAGCCGTAGTCAAGATCAATATGCTGTACACCCACGACGGCGAGCCCGACGTGCACATTCCCGTTATCCGGGACATTGTCGTAGATAATGTAACTGCCCAAAAAAGCGAATACGGCTTACTCTTTATCGGTTACGACGAGGAGCATCCCATCCGGGATGTGACCATACGCAACTGCACTTTTAACGGTGTGAAAAAAGGAAACTCCCTGTCCCATACCGAGGATATTACTCTCGACAATTTTATGGTCAATAACGATCCGGTTACTGTTCCGGTAAGTCAAACTGCCACCGAGCAATAATAGGTGAAAAACAACGCACTTTATGTCATTCCCAACGGATACGACCAACGATATCAAACCATTCATGGATGAGGATTTTCTGCTGGAAAATCACACCGCCCAGGTACTCTATCACGAGTACGCCAAGGGGCAGCCGATCCTGGATTACCACTGCCACCTCCCCCCGGTGGATATGGCTTCGAACCGTCAGTTTAACAACCTGACCGAAGCCTGGCTCGAGGGCGACCACTACAAATGGCGGGCCATGCGTACGCTGGGCGTCGACGAACACTACATTACGGGACCGGCCAGCGACGAGGAAAAGTTTACCGAATGGGCCAAAACGGTTCCCTACACCGCACGCAATCCGCTGTTCCACTGGACCCATCTGGAATTGCGGCGATACTTTGGCATCGATAGCTTGCTAACCCCCGCTACTGCCAACGACATCTACGAGCAGGCTTCCGCTAACCTGCGATCACCAGAGGGTTCGGTTCAAGGTTTATTGAAAAAAATGAATGTGCAGGTGGTGTGTACGACCGATGATCCCTGCGATGACCTGGAACACCACCGGACCCTGGCCGCACAACAGGATAGCCCCAAAGTCCTGCCAGCTTTTCGTCCCGATAAAGCCGTACTGATCGGGCAAAGTGGATTCACCGAATATCTGGTAAAGCTGGGGACGGCGGCCGACATGACCATTTCCACCCTGGATGAATTACTGGCGGCCCTGGAAAAGCGAGCCGATTACTTTGCCCGACACGGTTGCCGGTTGTCCGATCATGGCCTGGAACGCATCTGGTCAGTACCTTTCACCGCAGGCGGGGTAAACACCATTTTGCGAAAGCGCCTGGATGGGAGCCCCCTGAATCAGCAAGAGATCGCCGAATACCAATCGGCACTGATGTACTACCTGGGACGTATGTACCACGCCCGGGGCTGGACCCAACAGTATCACCTGGGAGCACTGCGCAATAACAGCGCCCGGATGATGGCCAAGTTGGGACCGGACACCGGCTTTGACAGCATTGGCGATTTCCCGCAGGCCGTTCACCTGGCCTCCATGCTTAACCGACTCGATCAGGAAGATACCCTGCCCCGGACCATCCTCTACAATCTGAATCCAAGAGATAACGAGGTCATGGCCACCATGATCGGCAATTTCAACGATGGTTCCATCCGTGGTAAGATGCAATTTGGCTCGGCCTGGTGGTTCCTGGATCAAAAGGATGGCATGGAAAAGCAGATGAATGCCCTGTCGAATATGGGCCTGCTCAGCTGTTTTATCGGCATGCTGACCGACAGTCGCAGTTTTCTATCCTTCCCGCGGCACGAGTATTTCCGACGCATCCTTTGCAACCTGATCGGGCGCGATGTGCACGCCGGTGAGCTTCCCAACGACACGGAATGGTTGGGTGGTATGGTGCAGGATATCTGCTATCGCAATGCCAGGAACTACTTCTCCTTTTAAACCCAACTTAAGCATAAGAAAACCAACACAGTCATGAAAAAGATAGTCACTTTCGGTGAAATCATGCTCCGTCTTACTCCCGAGGGGTTCCGGCGGTTTTCGCAGGCCAGCTCCTTCGACGTAGTCTACGGCGGGGGTGAAAGTAACGTGGCCGTTTCCCTGGCCAATTATGGATTACCGGTCGATTTTGTCACCCGTCTGCCCGAGAACGATCTGGGCGAATGTGCCCTCATGGAAATGCGCAAGCGGGGCGTTGGGGTAGATCATATTGTACGGGGCGGCGAACGCCTGGGCATCTATTTCCTCGAAATGGGTGCCGTAACCCGTGGTAGTAAGGTCGTATACGACCGGGCGCACTCCGGAATGGCATCCATCGAAAAAGGGATGGTCGACTGGGAAGCTGTTTTTACCGACGCTCAGTGGTTTCACTGGACCGGTATTACCCCCGCCATCTCCCAGGGAGCAGCCGACGCCTGCCTGGAGGCCATCCAGACGGCCAATAAAATGGGTGTCACCGTTTCTACCGACCTGAACTACCGCAAGAATCTGTGGAAATACGGAAAGGAACCCTCCGAGATCATGCCCGACCTGGTCGCCGGATGTGACATCATCCTCGGGAACGAAGAAGATGCTGAAAAACACTTCGACATTCACCCCGAAGGCGTGGATGTGACCCAGGGCGACTCGGTGGAGGCCAAAGCTTACATCTCGGTAGGCAAGCAACTCATGGAGCGCTTCCCTCGCTGTAAAAAAGTAATCGTTACCCTGCGCGGATCCATCAGCGCTTCCCACAACAGTTGGGCGGGCGTACTCTACGATGGCGACCACCTCTACGAATCACCCACCTATCAGATCACCCACATTGTGGACCGGGTCGGTGGTGGCGACAGCTTTATGGGCGGACTGATCTACGGGCTACTTACCTACCCGGACGACGATCAGCAGGCACTAAACTTCGCGGTGGCGGCCTCCTGCCTGAAACACACCATTTACGGTGATGCCAACCTCGCCACCATCGGGGAGGTCGAAAAACTCATGTCGGGCGACGCCAGTGGGCGCGTATCCCGCTAACCAAAACGAACGAATACACTATGGCAAGTCACAGCCGCATACACGTAGCGACCACAATGATGGAACAGGGGATGGTCCCCTTGTTTTACCATCCGGATGTTTCGCTTGGCAAAGAAGTACTCCGCGCTTGTTACGAGGGCGGTGCCCGCTTACTGGAATTCACCAACCGCGGCGATTTTGCCCACGAAGTTTTCGGGGAGCTCAACGCTTTTGCCCTGAAAGAACTTCCCGGCATGTTACTGGGTGTCGGCTCCGTGACGGATGCCGGCACCACCAGCTTGTACCTGCAGATGGGTGCGCAATTCGTGGTTACGCCCGTATTGCGGGAAGACATCGCGATCACCTGCAACCGGCGCAAAGGACTGTGGTCGCCCGGCTGCGGAAGCCTAACGGAAATTGCCCGGGCGGAAGAGCTGGGGGCAGAGATCGTTAAGCTATTTCCGGGCAGCACCTACGGACCCGGATTTATTAAGGCCATTCGCGGTCCGCAGCCCTGGACGTTGATCATGCCCACGGGAGGAGTTTCTCCTACCGAAGAAAACCTTCGGGGCTGGTTCAGTGCCGGTGCCGCCTGCGTAGGGA
>JASBTH010000087.1 GCA_030148525.1 Saprospiraceae bacterium
TTACGATGGGTACCACTCGTTTCGCGACTTTGAGAATAGTGTGATTATGGAAGGGCGCTTCAATAATACTGATGTGATGCTGGGCGACATCATGACCTTCGCACCGGGCCTCTACGAGAATACCTTTTTCCGTAATAATGAAAATAAAAACTTATTACTCGACGGAATTATTCGCGGTACCGTGAATAATCTGAGCGGACGCGATCTGAATGTCCAATTAGCCGATGGTACTGCGCTACGTGGCCGGTTTAGTTCGCGGAACCTGGCGGTGAAAAACAGCGAATCCATGAACCTGCGCCTGGAAGATCTGCGCACCAATATGCAAACGCTGCGGGAACTTGTCCCGGATTTTAATCCACCCGACAATTTCAACCGCCTGGGGAACTTGCGATTCAATGGTTCTTTTGATGGATTCTTTGCTGACTTTGTAGCCTTCGGTTACCTGCGAACGGACATTGGCGAGGCGGAGATGGATATGCAGATGAACCTCTTCGAAGGCCGTGAGCGAGCCCAGTATCGCGGCACGCTTAACTTGCGGGATTTCGATCTGGGCGTGTGGACCGGTGATCCCGAATTCGGTCAGATAACGTTCTCTTCGCAGGTATTGAATGGACGCGGTATCACCGGGAATACAGTGCGTGCCGACCTCCTGGCCAACGTGGATGTGCTGGAATACAAAGGCTATCGGTACGAGAATGCCAGCCTGTCTGGTCAGCTACAAACCCGCCAGTTCGACGGAAATTTTGCCATTCAGGATGATAATATCGACTTCACCTTTTCGGGCCAGGTGAACCTCGCCGAAGGTGTCCCGTACTTTAATTTTGAGGCCTCAGTGAACCGGCTCGATTTACAACAACTCAACCTGAGTGAAGATTACCTCATTCTTTCCGGAGATGTAGATCTCAACCTCCGCAATCAGCGAATTGCCGATTTGGCAGGCTCCATTAATGTTCGTCAATTCAACATACGTACTCCTGATACCCTCTACCAGGTCGAATACGCCAATCTGAATAGTTGGGTCGATAGTTCTGCCTTGAAACACCTTACCATCGACTCCGATGTAGCCGTAGGTAACATGGAGGGGCAATTCCGCCTGGACCGGATACCCGCTACCGTAGTTCAATTCCTGAACGCAACGTATCCTGAGTTCTCTCGCGAATTGGGCATTGTTCAGCGAGATACCCTGGAAAAAACCGCTTTTTTCACTTATGAGATCAACATAGTGGATTCGAAGGGTCTCAATCGCCTGATCGACCACAAACTGGGGGATCTCCGGGATATTCATTTCTCCGGCAAGCTGGATGAACGCAACCAAAACTTACAGGCCACCCTGTCGGTGCCTTCTTTTCGGTACGACAATCTATTCTCCGAGGAGATTTTCTGGTCAATGGATAGTGAAGGTGCTGAGGGCGAGATCGATTTCTCAGTGGAAAAGATTCTTATTAACGACCGAACGGAATTTGCCCCCATCACCCTGATCAGCTTCCTGGATCGCGACAGCCTTATCTTTAGCCTCAATTATGACGATGCCGACCGAACCGCCTTTTTGGGAAACCTGGAATTGGATGGGACCCTGTCGGTTGTTGACAGTAATTCTTTACAACTCCGCCTGGATAACAGCAAATTAGTTATCGTGGAAACGCCCTGGCAAATTGACCAGAATAATGTCATTGCCTTTGTTAAGGATAGTGTGATCGTGAAGAATTTCGTAACCCGTTCCCGGGACCGGGTAGTGCGTTTAAGTAGTTTTGGACGACGTGGCCTGGAGATTCGGGCCGACAATCTCGACCTGTCGCAGATCAACGATATTATTCATTACGATCCTACCCGTTTTGCGGGTCATATCGATCTGACCGTTAAAACTCAGGATGTTTTTGACCTGCAAAACCTGGAAGCGTCGGCCCAATCCGATAGTCTATTCATCAACGGGGACGACTGGGGGTTGTTTCGGTTGGATGCCCGTGCACCCGACCCCAAATCACCTCTATACACCTATGTGTCCATGACACAGGATGAGCGGCAATTGCTGTTGGAAGGGTTTTACAATCTGGATGCTACCGGTACGAGTATTTCCGGGCAAAAAGGGTATTTCGACGCGAGTCTGGACATTATGGGATATCCCCTGGCCATAGCCGAGTACTTCATCGGTAATACTATTTCGGAAACGACGGGGACTTTCGATGCCGGTCTTCGTTTCTACGGGAGCCCGGAAAAGCCCAACGTAGTTGGAAATGTGGACATGGGGGCGGGGGGGCTCAATGTAAACTTCCTGAAAACCCGCTATTCCTGGCGGGGAGCCGACGTATCGGTAAATAATTACCTCTTTGATCTCACCGGAACGGTCCTGTACGATAAATACGGACACGACGCTACCATTAGCGGTGGTATTCGCCACAATCAGCTAAAGGATTTCGGGTTTAATGCCCGTTTGACGACCGACCGGTTTTTGGCCCTTGACACGAAGAAAGGAGATAACAACCTCTTCTATGGGCAGGCTATAGGAGACGGGGAAGTGTTGTTTACCGGCACCTTCAAGCAACCAGATGTCTACGTAGAAGCTACGGTCAGTGACAGCACCAACATTGTCATCCCCGTAAGTCAGGAGCGCGAAGCTTCCGAGCTGAGCTTCCTGCGGTTCGTCGATAAAGATAAACCCGAAGAAGAGGAAGGGAGTCTGAGTTTTCGCGATAGGTTGCCCGATCTCAAAGGAGTCAGCCTGGAAATGGACCTCCAGGCAACCGAAGAAGCCGAACTGCAAATTATATTCAATGAGCAGGCCGGCGACATCATCGAAGGGCAGGGTAGGGGTGCCTTGCGCATTTCCGTACCCCGCAGTGGTCCGTTTCAGATGTTCGGCACGTACACCATCGTTCAGGGAGACTATCTGTTTACACTATACAATCTGATTAACAAGAAATTCACCGTTCAGCGCGGAGGGACTATTACCTGGACAGGAGATCCCTTTGAAGCCGAAATTGACCTGGTCGCTCGCTATACCGACCTGAATACCTCCGTAGCCAACTTCATTCAGGAATACCTCATCAGTGCCCCGGCCGATCTGCGCAACCAGGCCAGCAATTCGACGGATGTCGATTTAACCATGAACCTGGAGGGGCCGCTGTTGCAACCAGAGATCAATTTCGATATCGCTTTTCCGAACCTGCGCCAGGAACTGCAATCCTACACGGAGACCAAACTTCGCGTATTGAAACAGGACCAGAATGAGCTCAATAAGCAGGTTTTTGGATTGATCGTGGCGGGACAATTCTTACCTTCGGAATTCGCCCTGCAAGGAACCGAAGTCATTTACAACACCGTGAGTGAGTTTGTCAGTAATCAACTTTCCCTATTACTCACCGAATTATTTTCTGAATTTATTGGGGAGGGTGAGGTCATCTCGGGTATCGATTTCGACATTGCCTACAATCAATACCAACAAGTCGACCTGGGTGATGGTCAGAATTTCAACCGGGGTGATGAGTTGGAGGTCAGTCTTAAACAGGACTTCTTTAACGACCGTTTCTCTATCGAAGTCGGTGGTGCCTTTGGTGTAAATGGCAACGTACGTACAGCCAGTACCACCAGTGGTGCCTTTGTGGGTAACGACCTGGTCTTTACTTACATCCTCAATCAGGATCGCAGCCTTAAACTACAGGTATACCAACGCCTTGAACCAGATATCGCCGGTCGCAAGCTACAGATCGGCACGGGCCTTAGTTTCCAGAAAGAATTCAACTCCTTTGGGGAGTTTCTGCGCGGTGCTAAGAATGCGGGCAAGTAGTCTTGAATAAGCATGGGGTAGGCAGCGATAGGGGAAAGTACACCATTTTTTAAAGGGGCCGCACCTTGTTCCAAGGTACAACCCCTTTAAGGCACCCCTTAAGATCCATTAGTACTTCACCGTGGAAGTGTCGATGGGTACGTCTTCGACCTCAATATTGTAGTATTCGAGTAATTCTCGTGGTATGTGCCGAGCTTCGTCGGGGAACTTAAGCAATGTCAATAGAGTATCCCTCTTTGTGGTGGCTTTAGAAAGTGCTGCATCCATTTTCCTGGCCCTGGCAGCATCTGCCTCGTTGGCATCGCGAATGGCCTTATCTATTTTTGCATGATTTTCAGCCCACCATTTAAGTTTGATTCGCATCTCTTTCTCAATTTGTTCTTTTGAAAACTCACCGTTCAGGGCTGCCGGGTCAATTTCAAAAAGATCAACCGTGGCCGGCACCTCATATTCAGCCTTCAACTCAATAAATTTATCTCGGATCCAATCCTCTTGACTAGGTTCGTCCCTCAATTCCTTACACGAAGTACATATTATCAGCAAGAGACACAGGCAATACAAATAATTTTTCATTTGAATCGTTTTAGGTTTAGGTAATTCGTTAGTCTTCTACCAGGAAACAACGTTTGTCCAGGTAAAAGTAATGGGAGGAAATGTGCCGATTCCAACGGTCACCAAGGGTAAGCATTCCAAATGTTATGTCTGTAAAAATGGAAGATGCATTCATGTTTAGTTCGAGTCGGACTAAAAAACTTGCTTTAATTAACATGTTTTTTTTACCGTATGGCTCTGTGTGGTATATCTTGGAATCCTCTCCAAGAATGTTTATTGATGTACATGCGGGAAATCCTCATTCCTTGATCGCAAAGCATCTGGCAGGGAACCAGCAAAACGCAGCAGGGCGGGCTATCTTTCGAAAAGACAACTGTATATTACTTTGTTTTTGAACATAAGGCAAGCCGCCGTCGCACTTTAACCTAACTCCACAGATAGGAGAGTGGGGGGAATGGAGAATTGGGGAAAGAGACGCGATTTATCGCGTCTGCCTACCTTAGCCCTGAGGGCCACCAGCTTACACAAACAAAAAGAACCCCGCTGGCAAGCCAGTGGGGTTCGTGCAAAAGTGGATGGATAATGTTACGGGATTATAATTGCATCGGGGGGGCGTATGAAACAATGAAGAACTTTCCTTTATAAAGCGTTTAGAACAAGGGTTGCCCGTATGGAC